>JAQTVS010000133.1 GCA_028706735.1 Thiomonas sp. | reverse complement strand
TGAACACCCACAAGAAGAACGACGACTGGCTCGCTGCGCATCCGAACGTCACCTTTCACTTCACGCCGACCAGTGCCAGCTGGCTCAATCAGGTCGAAATCTGGTTCGGCATCTTCCAGCGCAAGACGCTCAACAACGCGAGCTTCAAGAGCACCGAGCAGTTGAGCCAAGCCATTCACGACTTCACCGCCGCGTACAACGAGAACGCTGCACCATTCGTGTGGCGCAAGCGGGAGGTCAGGGGCGCACAACTTCGCAACACTATCGTTAACTTACGCAATTAGACACTAGCCGCGCAGAGTGCGCAGTTGTCCAAGACGGCGCCCGAGGGCACGTCGGCGCTTGGGGAGCCGTGGCAGCCCCAACCCGACAAGGCAGACAATCTCCGCCAGCTTGCCCAGGTCGCCGCAGGGCAGGGCGGTGCCAGCGCCGCGTTGCAAAGGGCGCTTTCCGGGGCGCAGCAACCGATCCGCGCCCTGCAGTCGCCACAGCAGGCGAACGCCGCATTCCCCGACGCTGCCGCTTCCAATGCGGACAACGGCTACCTTGCCGCAGCAGTGCAGCCTCCGATCAGCCACCACGAGCTGTTCGCGGGCTCGGTGATCCCAGCCGTCATGCTGACCGGAGTCGACAGCGATCTGCCCGGCAGCATCACCGCCCAGGTGCGGCAGACCGTCTACGATAGCCTCAATCCCAGCGTGGTGCTGATCCCGCAGGGCACCCGGCTGGTGGGCGAGCACAGCAGTCAGGTGGCCTACGGGCAAAGCCGCGTGCTCGTGGCCTGGAAGCCGGCTGATCTTCCCCGATGGGGCCATGATCGATCTCGAGGGCATGGCAGGCACGGACGGCGAGGGGCGGGCCGGCTTCCACGACTTGGTGGACAACCACGACATGCGCATCTTCGGCAGTGCCATTCTGATGAGTCTGCTCGGCGTCGGCGCGCAGCTCAGCCAGCCGCAGAGCGCCAACGCGCTGACGACGCCGAGTGCCAGCCAGCAGGCCGCAGCAGCGATGGCCGAGGGGCTCAACAATGTCGGCACGAATGTGCTCAACCGGAACCTGGACATTCAGCCCACGCTGAACATCCGGCCTGGCTACGTATTCAACGTGCTGGTCAACCGGACGATGATCTTGCCGCCGTATGAGAGGAGGCAGCGGCGCGGAGGTAAGCGGGGTTTGGCCGGCGTCGTCGGGCTCACCCGAGCAGCCGCGATCGAGAGGCAGCGCAAGCGGGAGCAAGGGATGGGACGGTGAACCGTAATGTCTGACGTACTGCGTTACCCGGCAACGTTCTCGGCGATCAACACGTCCGCCGGGATGCCTAGGCGGTGGTGCAATCTGCGGATCATGGCCAAGGTCAACGGACGCTTGCGATTCAGGACTTCGTAGACCCGATTGCTTTTGCCGATGATGGGCTCAAGATCCTTGACGGACAGGCCACTCTGCTCCATCCGGAATTTGATCGCTTCGACCGGATCGGGCGCGGCGATGGGGACGTGCTTGGCTTCATAGGCTTGCACCAGCGTGGCCAGGATGTCCAGACGATCCCCCTCGGGCGTGCCCAGATCTGGATCGGACGCTATCAAGGCAGAAATTTCCTTCAGGGTCGCCTTGTAGTCTGCTTCGGTGTGGATGGGGCGGATGTCCATGTCTTCCTCTGTGGCCGGTTAGGCCATTTCAACGGTTTCCGCGTCAACGGCGTCGTACTCCTTGTGGGTGCCGACGAACTTCACGTAGACGATCTGCAACTTGTAGGCTATCGCCACGATCAGCCGGTAGTCATTGCCTTTGATGTTGAAGACGACGCGACGGTTCTTCAGCACGCTGGCGCTGCGGTACTGCTGCTTGATGTCTGCGGGCTGGGTCCAGGCCGCATTTGTTGCTTCGTCATACCAAGCCTTGAGCGGCTGCTCAGCATCGGGGTGCAACTCCCCAAAAGCTCGAAGGGTGGACACCGCAATCACTCGCATCACCCACAGTATAGTCCCAATATGGGACTCTGACGAACGCAAGCCGAGAATCCCCGTCGAAGAGTGAACGCTGTTTGCCAATGATCCGCAGTCGTTCGCGATCGATCAGAAGTCGTCCGTCGCCGATCGGTTTCCGGCGAACTCTGATCAGCGCTCGACCGAGTTTGATCACAACACGTTCGCCGACTGTTTGGTCAGTTCGGCACAGGATAAGAGATGTCCGTGCGGGGGCCCTGCTGGCGCACGGTCCCTTCACGGCAACATCCTGGTCAGGATCCGCCCAACACCCGACACCATCACGCGCTGATCGACGGACACCGCATTCCGATCGACGATGCATTGTTGACGAGTGGGCCCGCATCCGCGCCGTGCATGGGTTCTCCGCGGTTCCCTTGTTGCGCCTCCTGCAACCTCCGCGGCAATTCAGGTGTGCCGACAACCCGGCACTCTCGCCACGGAGTTCGACTGGGAATTTCCAATAATGCAGGAATCTTCCAATGATCCTTGTGCGATGCGTGTTCCGTGCGCGGGATGCAGCAGGCCAAGGATAGCCGGCGTGGGTTCGGTTGTCTCTCAGAGTGGTAGCTGGAGCCTGTGGGGCTTGTGGGCGAAGGGCTGTGCGGTGGGCAACCCTGTGGGCGGCGAAGTCCGTCCATAGGTGTTGTCCACGGCCTGCGCAGCAGAAGCCCGGTGCTCGAAGAGCATCGCCCACAAATCCATGGGCTGTGGTGGGTGATTCGCATTCACCAGCTAGGAGAAGACGCTTCCTGAGACGCCATATCAAATCGAGACGTGGTGTAGCCCGATGGCAAGGTGCAAAAGCGTTCCGAGTGATTCTTGAGTTCCAACGGACTATTAAGATATTTTCCATCTTTGCAGGACGGATGGAAGAACGAGAACTTTCCACTCACGTCCTTCGCCCTACATCGACAGATGAGGCTGCAGTGCCACACCTCGTCCCATTCATCCACTCGGCAATTGGAGCCGGGTTTCCAGCTTGACTTCGCGCAACGCCACCGCTGTCTTCAACTGGCGCACGCCCTTGATCTTGAGCATGAAGCGCGAGACGAAACGATCGAATGCCTGCGCATCTGGCACGTAGATCTTTAACAGGTAGTCCGCATCGCCGGTGATGACCCAGCACTCCTGGATTTCCGGTGCTGCGCGCACGGCCCGCTCGAAATCGGCGACGACAGCCTCAGAGTGCTTCTCCAGACTCACCTGCGTAAACATGCACGAGTCCAGGCCCAACTTCGTGCGGTCAAGGAGTGCGGCATAGCGGACGATCAGGCCGCTTTCCTCCATATCTCGCAACCTCCGCCAGCACGGGGGCGCCGACAGTCCGATCGAGTCGGCGAGCGCCTGCACCGTGATGCGCCCGTCGCTCTGCACGATGTCGATCATGCGGCGTACGTAGGAATCCTGCAGGAGATCGGATGTTTCTTTCGACATGACGGCACTATTGGAAAAATACTTGCTGCATAACCCCATAGTTGCAGCCATTTGATTTTAATCTTAGCGCATACTGGTAATAGTATCGATTCGTCAGATGGCAGCTACGCCTGACCGCAGTAGCGACAACGCGCGACATTGACTCGTCGTACCAGTTGAGCCAGAACCGAGTCAGTCGCACCTTGCCTGCATTTCCCGAGAAGGAGTCTCACCATGTTGACCTTGCAACGTTGTGCGATAGCCGCCATGCTCGCGGCCTGTTCCGCAGCACCCGTCCTTGCGGCACCCAGCGTGGTCACCCTCGGCTATGCCGGGCCGATGACCGGCCCGGCCTCTGCCTACGGCAAGGATGCGGCCAACGGTGTCTCGATGGCGATTCAGCACCTGAACGCCGAGCACGCCAGCATCGACGGCAAGCCGGTGACCTGGAAGGTGGATGTGGAGGACGACCAGGGCGACCCCAAGCAGGCCACGGTCGTGGCGCAAAAGTTCGCCGATGAAAAAGTGAACGGCGTCGTCGGCCACCTCGAATCTGGCTGCACCTACCCAGCCTCGCGCATCTATGAACGCGCGGGCATTCCTGAAATCACCCCGGCTTCCACCGATCCCAAAATTGCCCAGCAGGGCTTCAAGACGTTCTTCCGCATGCTGGCGAACGACGACGCCATCGGCGCCGGCCTGGCGCAATACGCGGCACACCACCTGCACGACAAGACCGCCGCGGTGGTGGACGACGGCACCGCCTATGGCCAGGGCATCGCTTCCGTGTTCATTGCCGACGCGAAGAAGGACGGCATGCGCATCGTCGATCACCAATACACCAATGACCACGCGACCGATTTCACCGCCATCCTCACCCAGATCAAGGCGGCGCATCCGGCGGTGATTTTCTACGGCGGGGCCTATGCCCAGGCCGGGCCGATGCTGCGCCAGATGGCGCAGCTTGGCGTCAAGGCGCAGTTCATGGGCGGCGACGGCATCTGCACCAGCGAACTAGCGACACTGGCCGGCCCTGCGGTAAACGGCACGATCTGCGCCGAAGGCGGCACGCCGCTGCAGGACATGCCCGGTGGGCCCACATGGAAGGCCCGCTACGTGAAGGCATTCGGCGCCTCCGCCCTGCAGCCGTTTTCGTCTTATGCCTATGACGCCACGATGGTGCTGGCCCACGCCATGATGAAAGCCAAGTCGGTCGATCCCAAGGTCTACCTGCCCTTCATCCGCCACGTCGACTACGACGGCGTGACCAAGAAAGACATTCGCTTCACCTCCACCGGCGAATTGGTGCATCCGGTCATCACCCTGTCGCAGTTCAAAGAGGGAAAGAAAACTCCGCTGGCGGTGGAGAGCGTGCAATGAAACGGGCACGGCCGCAATGGGATGCGGTTGTTGATCGCGGCTTTGAGCCTTTTGTCAATTTTGGAGATCATTGCCATGTATGCCGACACCGATGCCGAATTCAGTGGTGAGCGCTCGACCAACTATCAGGATGCCCTGCGTCTGTATCCCGACGCGTGGCTACACGATTTGAAATTAATGCACGACTTGCTTCAACCAAGACCAGGGGAATCCATTGTGGAGGTTGGTGCCGGAACAGGGTACTTCAGCCGCGAAATTGCCAGAACGCTTGGTGCGAACGGCCGCCTGGACATCGTCGATCCCGCGTCAGAGCAAACGCAAGGGCTTGCCGAAATTCTGCCGCGCAATATCCGTATCCACCACCAGGCAGCAGAGGATATGGAACTGGCGTTCAAGGGTTTCGACGCGGTCTGGAGCCGCGGCGCCATCCATCATGTCCGCGACAAAACGCGGGCGTTTGAGCGATTCGCCGCGCACACCAAACCTGGCGGTCGGTTGGTGATCACCGACATCTTTGCGGGCACGACATTGGCGCGCTATTTCGATAGCTTCATCGCTCGCTCCTGCGTGACCGGCCATGAGGTGTCATTTTTGTCCCAAGATTTCGCCACCACAATTTGTGGATTGACGGGCTGGAGCCGCCCCGCGTTCTACGACAACACCGCTCGATGGCGATTTGCCGATTCTCAGCATCTGGGCAAGTTTTTACGTCTGCTGTTTTCTGCCAAGCCGGAGTATTCGGACGAGGATTGTCTTGAGGGAGTTCAGGACTTCCTGACAGTGCAAGATGGGGGCGGTAGTTGCACCTTGCTTTGGCCGATGACCACCTTGGTTGCGCAGCGTGCGGCGACGCATTGACTGACCCGTATGTCACCACCAGAACCTCTTGCAGAGACTTCAACGCAAATCACGGGCGGTGCAGTTCCGTCTCCGCTCGGTCTGCTGCTCGCCGTTTCTCTCGGCCTGTCCATGGTGCAACTCGACATCACCGTGGTCAACGTCGCGCTGCCGCAGATTCATCGCGAGTTGCACACCAGTCTGTCTGGCCTGCAGTGGGTGAGCGACGCTTACGCGCTGAGCTTCAGCAGCCTGATGCTGGGCGCAGGCGAACTGGCCGACCTCTACGGGCGCAAGCGCGTGTACATCATCGGCCTGGTGGTGTTCGTGCTGGCCTCGCTGCTGTGCGCCCTGTCTCCGAGCTTGACCTGGCTGAACGCCGCGCGGGTGGTGCAGGGCGTGGGGGCTGCGGCGCTGCTGCCCAACTCGCTGGCCATTCTGCGGCAGGCTTTCGTCGATGCGCGCCTGCGGGCGCGGGCCATCGGCCTGTGGGCGGGCATTTCCGGGGTGGCGCTGGTGGCAGGGCCGACGCTGGGTGGCGTGCTGGTGGATGCGCTGGGCTGGCGGGCGATCTTCTGGATCAATCTGCCGGTCGGGCTGGTGGCTTTGCTGCTGACCGCCCGCTCCGTGCGCGAATCTCACGGGGACACTCAGCGGAAGCTGGACGCGGTCGGGCAGGTGCTGGCCACGGTGAGCTTGGCCGCCTTGCTGTTCGCCTTGATCGAAGGCCATGCGCTGGGCTGGGCCGCACCGCCCATCCTGCTGGCTGGCGGCGTCACCGTGTTGGGCGGCGGGCTCTTTGTCTGGTGGGAGGGCCGCGTGATTCAGCCGCTGATTCCGCTGACCTTCTTCCGCCTTCCTGCGTTTACCGGCGCCAATGTGGCGGCGGGCTTGATGAACTTCGGCGTCATGGGCATGCTGTTCGCCATGAGTTTGTTCTTCCAGCACGTGCAAGGCTTGTCGGCGGCGCAGGCCGGGGTGCGGCTGAGCGTGATGTTCCTGCCCTTCGTGGTGCTGGTGTCGTTCGGCGGGCGGCTGGTGGGGCGGTTCGGCGCGCGCTGGACATCTGTCGCCGGGTTGGCGCTGATGGGGGGCGCCTATCTCGGCTTGGTGCGCGTTGAGGCGCAGACCCCATTCCTTGCGATGGCGCCCTGGCTGCTGCTGGCCGGGCTGGGCCTGGTGCCGGCCATGCCGGCCGTGGTGCATGCCGCCATCGGCGCCGTGCCGCACGAACGCGCCGGCATGGCCTCGGCGGTGAACAACACCGCACGGCAGGCTGCGGGCGCACTGGGCATCGCCCTGCTCGGCGGCTTCCTGCATCTGCAAGCCGGAGGCATGGCGGGCACAGGTGCGGCGCTACTCGGAGCGGCGCTGGCTCTGCTGGCCGGGGCGTTCATCGCGGCCTGGACGCTGCGCTGATGTGTGCTTCAAGAAATTCAATGCCCAGGATCTGCGCCTGAAATGTGACGAATGGACCGGTCCACAATGTGCTTGATTAACCAACCCCAGGGGGACGTCAAATGACTGCCGTGGCGAAAAGCGAGAAGGCGCAGATCATCACTCAACTGAGGGAATTATTCGGTGAGCGATGTGCACTGGGTCAAACCATTCGCGATCAGCACGGAAAAGATGTCTCCTTTCATCCGACATGCCCACCTGATGCCGTCGTCTTTGCGAAGTCCACGCAGGATGTCGC
>JAQTVS010000132.1 GCA_028706735.1 Thiomonas sp. | reverse complement strand
CAGCCCAGCCTGGTAGCGTTGATCGACCAGCCGCATTGCGTCCTGCGCGGCGGCCAGCGCCTCTTGCTGCTGCGCGATCTGCTGCACGATGGACTGGCGCGCGGCGATGGCGTCGGCCACTTCATGCACCGCGTCCACCAGGGTGGCGTTGTATTGCGCAATGGACTGATCGGCCAGGGCGGATCTGCCGCGCAACTGTGCGCGCAGCGCGCCGCCTTCAAAGATCGGCAGGGTCAGCGCGGGGCCGACGCCCAGGGTCTGGCTGCTGCCGGTGAGCCACTGGCTGAATCCCAGGGAGCTGAAGCCGGCAAACGCGGTGAGGTTGATGTCGGGATAGAACGCGGCGCGGGCCGCCTTCACGCCATGCAGCGCGGCCTCCACCTGCCAGCGCGCGGCCACGATGTCGGCGCGGCGGCCGATGAGTGCGGCAGGCAGGGTGTCAGGCAGGCCGAGGGTCGGCAGACTGGCAAGATGCGGGCTCAGTGTGGCCGTGGCCTGCGGGCCTTGGCCCATGAGGGCAGCCAGCAGATTGCGCGCCTGCGCGATTTGCACCGCGGTCTGGTCGAGCTGCAGGCGGATCTGCGGCACCTCAGACAAGGCCTGTTTTTCCTGCACCGTGGTTTCCAGCCCGGCCTTCACCCGGTCGCGCACGAGTTTCAACATCTGCTCGCGCTGCTGCAGCGTGCTCTGCAGCACGTCCTGCACGGCCACCAGCCGGGCGAGGTTCACATAGGCGCTGGCGACGTTGGCCGACAGCAGCACGCGCGCGGCCTGTTCCTGCGCAGCGGCGGCGTGGGTTTCTCCAATGGCGGCCTGCAGGGTCTGGCGGTTCTTGCCGAAAAAGTCCAGCTCCCAGCTGCCCTGCAGCAGGGCGGAGTTGTCGCTGTACCAGTTGCCGCCGTAGGGGCCGTAGATGTAGTTGTTGCTGAACTGCTGGCGGGTGGAGCTGATCGCAGCGCCCAGCTTGGGCTGGAGCGCGCTGTCCGCGCCCTGCACTTGCGCCCGCGCCTGCGCCAGCCGCGCCTGCGCCACCTGCAGAGTGGGGTTGTCGGCCAGCGCGGTGGTGATCAGGCGATCGAGTTCGGGATCGTGAAACGCCGTCCACCAGTCGGCCTTCGGAAAGGCGGTCTGTGCGGGCTGCAGGCCGAGTTGCTGCGGCTGGGTCATCTTGGCCGTGGGCGCAATGCCCTCGGTGCTGGCGCAGCCGGCCAGCAGCAGGGCGGCCAGCACGGGCGCGGCCAGCGCAGCGCGGCGCACGCTGCCTGCGCGAATCAAAGTCGTATTGAGCATCATGTGGGCAGATCAGGAATCGGTGTTGTCGTTGTGGGCTTCCGGGATGCGCTCCTGCACCACGACATCGGGGCCGGGCCCGGCCTGGTTGGCCTCGGCCAGCGCCTCGCCATTGGTGATGAAACGCTGCAGCAGGGTGAGCATCTGGGCGAATTCTTCCGCGCTGAATCCTCGCAGATGCTCGTTGAGCACCTCGGCGAGCACATGCGGAATCTGCGCAGCGATTTCGGTGCCGCGCGGCGTGAGCACCAGATTCACCACCCTGCGGTCGCTGACGCTGCGCTCGCGCACCAGCAGGCCCTTGGCTTCGAGCCGGTCGAGCATGCGGGTCATTGCACCCGCGTCGGTCTGCATTTCGCGGGCGCAGGCGGCCACGGTGTCGCAGCCTTGGTGCACGTGCAGCAGCGGATGCCACTGCGTGCCGGTGAGGTCGAGCGCCTGCATCTGGTGTTCCAGATTGCGCACCAGGATGGCCAGGCCGCGCTTGATCAGAAAGCCGATGGACTGTTCTTTGCAATACTGCGTGCCGTCGTAAAAACGCGGCGGCGTGTCGGGGCGGCAGGTGGGTGAATTCATGCCATGCAGTTTATTGCTTAGGCAAATACTGCCTCCATCACAATTAGTTACCCGAGTTGGGATTAGGGATTAGGTCTTACCATCAAAGGCCACCCTGTCGCTGCCTGAATGGACTTCTATGGATCGCGCTCCGGATTTCGCAGCTTCACTTCAGCAGATGTACAGCCTGCTGCGCGCGGCGTTTGACGCGGCGCCTTACCCGGATTGGACTTTGCGACGCGACCGCCTGCGCCGTCTGCAGGCGCTGTTGCGCAGTCAAGCGGCCGAATTTTCCGAGGCGATCGACGCCGACTTCGGCGGTCGCCCGCCGCCAGAAACCGGGCTGCTGGAAATCGTTCCCAGCCTGGAAGGCATTGCCGATGCGCTGCGCCACGGCAAGCACTGGATGCGGCCGCGCCGGGCTGCCGTGTCGCGCTGGTTCTTGCCGGCGCGGGCGCATGTGCTGCCGCAGCCGCTGGGCGTGGCGGGCATCATCGCACCTTGGAACTATCCGCTGGTGCTGGCCGCCGCGCCGCTGACGGCCGCGCTGGTTGCGGGCAACCGGGCGATGGTCAAGTTGTCCGAATTCACCCCGACCTTCAGCGCGGTGTTCGCGCAGCGGGCTGCGCAGGCGTTCGCGCCCGACGAAGTGGTCGTGGTGCAGGGCGACGCCGAGATCGGCGCGGCCTTCAGCGCGCTGCCGTTCGATCACCTGCTGTTCACCGGCTCCACCGGCGTGGGCAAGCGCGTCATGGCCGCGGCCGCGGCCAACCTCACACCGGTCACGCTGGAGCTGGGCGGCAAGTCCCCTGCGGTCATCACGCCCGGCTATGACCTGCGGCATGCGGCGCAGCGCATCGTGTTCGGCAAGCTGCTCAATGCCGGGCAGACCTGCATCGCCCCCGACTATGTGCTGCTGCCGCGCGGACAGGAGGCCGCTTTCGTGGCCGCCTGCCGCGCCGCTGCGCAGCAACTCTATCCTCTCGGGCTGCGCAGCCCGGACTACACCAGCATCATCGACCATCGCCAGTACAGCCGCCTGCTCGGCCTGCTGGGCGAGGCGCGGGCGGGCGGGGCGCATGTGCATGCGCTGTTCGACGGCGTGCAGGCGGACGATTTGCGCCACCGCCTTGGGCCCGCGCTGGTGTGCGATGCGCCGGCCACGGTGCGTCTGATGACCGAAGAAATTTTCGGCCCGCTGCTGCCCGTGGTGCTGTATGACGACATTGCGCAGGCGCTCGCCTTCGTGCGCAGCCAGCCCCGGCCATTGGCGCTGTACTGGTTCGACCGAGACCGTGTCCGCACTCACGCAGCGCTGCTGCACACCCATGCAGGCGGCGTGACGGTGAATGACACCCTGCTGCATTTCGCGCAGGACGGCCTGCCCTTCGGTGGCGTGGGCGCCTCGGGCATGGGGCATTACCACGGCCGCTGGGGTTTCGACACATTCAGCAAACTCAAGCCGGTGTTGTCGCAGTCGCGCCTGTCGGGTGTCGGCCTGGCCGCGCCGCCCTATGGCCAGCGCACCCGCTGGCTGATGAAGCTGATGGGGCGGCTATGAGCGCCCCTAAGCTCGGCGCGTCACCCCGCCTTCCGGGGCGGGCAAGGAAACATGGGGCGGCTCTGCATGTCCCTGGGGGGATGCTGCGCGGGTTTGCCTTGCTGGCGACTGCGCTGCTTTGCTGCGCGGTCGCGCGGGCGGGCAGTGCCATTGCGGTTCCGGCGCAGCCAGCATCGGGGGTCTCGCGCCTCGCCGCCCCTGGCTTTCGCTTCGCCAACCCGTCCGAAGCCGCAGCGCAGACTGCGGACAACCTGCAACTTCTCAGTCCGATCGGCCTGCCGGTGTCCGGAATCGTCAAGGCCACCGGCGCACTTGCCGTGATCGAACCCGCGGCGCCCCTTTCCGGCTGCACGACCTACACGCTGCAACGCAAAGCGCCCGCGCAGCGCAGCGTCTTCACCACAACTTGCAGCCCGTGGAGCGCCCCGGTACAGATCGACGATGCCCGCAGCGCACGGCTGGTGGACCTGCCGGCCAACGGCGTGCAGGTAGCGGCTGCGGACGACGGCGCATTCGTCGCGGTGTGGTTCCAGGATGAGGCGGGCCGGCGCGCCATTCTGGCCAGCCGCTTCAATGCCGATACGCAGACCTGGAGCCCTCCGAGGGCCATCGACCAGCAAGGCCCGCAAGCCGGGGCGTCCGGCATTCCCGCCATTGCCGCCGACCCGCAAGGGCGCGTCACCGTGGCCTGGTTCCAGCTTGTGAACGGGCGCGACGCGATTTTCGCCACGCAGTGGCAGGGTGAGGCGTGGACGCCGCCGCAGCGCCTTGATTCCCCCGCGCTGCCTGGCAACGCCACCAATCCTCAGCTTGCCGCAGACGCCGCAGGCAATGTGACGGTCGTCTGGCAGCAGCCCGATGGCCGGCATACCGGCATCTATGCCGCGCATTGGGTCAGGGCGCAGCGGCGCTGGCTGGCGGCACGCCGCCTCGATCGGCTGCCGACCGACGCCTACAGCCCGGTGGTGGCCGCAACCCCCGGCGGGCGTGTGGTGGCCGCATGGCAGCAGGGACCGTCCGGCCGCGAGGCGGTGTATGCCGTTGCGTCGCAGGCGTCCGGCGCACACTGGACTGCGCCTGCGCGCATCAGCCCCGCAGGCGCAGCCGCCACCTCCCCAGCCCTGATCGCCACCTCGCAAGGCGCGGTGATGGCGGCGTGGACGCAGGGGCGCACAGCGTCACGCCGCATCGCGGTCTGCCAGTGGCCAGGGGGCGCGGGCTCGCAATGGAGCGCGGTGCAACTTTTGCAAAGCCCTGCGTTCACTGGCCCGGCGGCATCTCCCGCGCTGGCGGCCGATGCCGCGGGCAACGTCACTTTGGCGTGGGCGCAGCAGAATGGCGCGCGGCGCGAGGCCATGCTCGCCGTGCGCCGCCTGGCGGCTTCGCCAGGCTGGACGGCGCCGCAACAGATCGACGATCCCGCGCTGCGCAGTGCGGGCAATCCGGTGCTCGCGGTCGACGCGGCGGGCAATGTGCGTTGCGCCTGGTATCAGGACGGGCCGCAGGGCATGCAGGTGCAGGCGGCGCGCTACAACCCGTCGCAGCACCAGTGGTCCGCGCCCGAGCAGTTGTCTGACCCTGAAGCCACGGTGATGGCCAGTTTTCCGGCGCTGGCCATCAATCCGGCGGGCAGTGTGATGGCGGTGTGGCAGCAGTTCAACGGCTGGCGCACGATTGTCGAGGCGCGCTGGCTGCCCTGAGAGGGTGTGAACAAATTCGCCATGTCCGCTCCTCGCGCCCAAACACCCCCGCTCTGCGTTGCGCTTGGTGTAGTCAGTGCGCGCCGTGCCGACGGGCACGGCTGTGCTTTGCGCCTTGACCGGGGGCGTTTGGACGCGCTGCTCGGCCACGCAGAATTCATTCACACCCTCTGAGATCAGGCCGTTTTGGTGCAGCGGCCAAACAGCCAGAAGCAGCGCCACTGCCGCATGGCGGATTTGAACCAATAGTCAATCTGGCCGGTCTGGTTTTCCATGAGTGCGTCGAGATGGCTCTGGTAGTTGTCTTCCGGCAATTCCAGATAGGCCTCGGTCTCGCCGCCTTCGTTATGCACCTTCATTCCCGCGCGACGGGCGATCTTGAGCATGGCGCCATTGCTGCTCAGGCATTGCATGTACAGCTCCCGCAGACCGCGGTTGCGCGCCTCCACCGCCGCGCGTGCAAACAGTCGCGTGCCAATGCCCAGCCCGCGGCCACGCGGCAGCACGGAAACGCCAAACTCCGCGCGCTGCGTCTGTCCCGCCTCAATGGCGATGTGCGCCACCGCCAACAGATCGAGCTTGCGGTTGAACACGCCGAAAATTTCGTCCTGGCCGAAACGAATGGAATCCACATAGGCGCGGATGCGCTCGTCGCTTGCGGCGTAGCCGAAGCGCAGATAGCGGTCGTCCGTGCTCAACGCCAGAAAATGGCGCAGAAGCTGCGCATGGTGCTCCGGCCCGATGGGTCGGATGGGCACGATGGACGCTGGCGCCTGGTTGAAATAAGGCAGAACGACAGGCGTGCGGCCTGCGTCAGGCGTCGGTGCTGAATCGGGAGTCAGAGACATGGAAGGGGGCATTACTCAATTTGCTGCAGTGCAACATAGTTTAGGCGTCACGTGCATAAATTCAAGGCAAAGGGGCTTTGGCAGGGTGATTGGGGCCGACAAAACCACAACATTCCAGAAAATCAAAGACTTGGCTAGGACAATCCGCCGCCCATGCCTATAATGGCGGGCTTGGCTTGGAGCGAGGGCCAGAAAACCCCATGCCGGTGGGCGCGGTGCAGGTTCAATGCAGGCTCGGTGCAGGCTCAACACACAGGCCGATCGAGCGGCTGCTCATCACTGGTGGGTGCATTCATTTCTCGCTCAATAATCGTTCATAGGAACAACCATGAAAACCTTCAGCGCCAAACCGGCCGAAGTCGTGCATGAGTGGTTCGTGATTGACGCCGCAGACAAGGTTCTCGGTCGGGTCGCCAGCGAAGTGGCCCTCCGTCTGCGTGGCAAACACAAACCCATCTACACCCCGCACGTCGATACCGGTGACTTCATCATTGTCGTCAACACGTCCAAGATCCGCGTGACCGGCAACAAAGCCAACGACAAGACCTACTACCGTCACACCGGCTATCCCGGAGGCATCTACGCCACCAAATTCAAGGATATGCAGGCGCGTCACCCCGGCCGTGCGCTGGAACTGGCAGTCAAGGGCATGCTGCCCAAAGGCCCGCTCGGTTACGCCATGATCAAGAAGCTCAAGGTCTATGGGGGTGCAGAGCATCCGCACAGCGCCCAGCAGCCCAAGACTCTCGACATCTAAGGACAGGCGATGATCGGAAACTGGAATTACGGCACAGGCCGTCGCAAGAGCTCTGTGGCCCGCGTCTTCATCAAGAAGGGCACTGGCAAAATCACGGTCAACGGGAAAGACGTCGAGCAGTATTTCGGCCGTCAGACCTCGATCATGATCGTCAAGCAGCCGCTCGTTCTCACCGAGAACGTCGAGAGCTTCGACATCAAGATCAACGTCCACGGCGGCGGCGAAACCGGCCAGGCTGGCGCGGTGCGCCACGGCATCACCCGCGCGCTGATCGACTATGAGGCCACCCTCAAACCGGCATTGTCCAAAGCCGGCTTCGTCACCCGCGACGCTCGCGAAGTGGAACGGAAAAAAGTGGGTCTGCGCGGCGCCCGTCGCGCCAAGCAGTTCTCCAAGCGCTGATTTTTCCCCGCGCTTTGCCCAAGAACCCGCCCCGTGCGGGTTCTTTTCCATGCGGCCCGCTCCGTGCGGGTTCTGTTCCATGCGGCCCGCCTTGTGCGGGTTTTTTTCGTTCGGCCCGCCTCGGCGGGCTTTTTTACGGGCCGTACCAGCGCTTGCCGCCCCATTTGCCGACCTGCCGCCTGTCGGCGCCAAAACCCTCCTTGCATAAAGTCTTTAG
>JAQTVS010000131.1 GCA_028706735.1 Thiomonas sp. | reverse complement strand
CCCATCGCGCTCACGGCGAACAGCCTGTTCAGCCAGTTGCAGGCGGCGGCGCAGGGCCTGGGGCTGGCCGTGCTGCCGTGCTACATCGCCGACCCCCATCCGCAGCTCATGCGTTGCCTGCCGCCAACGCAATGCGTGTCGCAGGACATCTGGCTGGTGATCCAGCAAGGCTTGCGTGACGCACCCCGGGTGCGCGTCATTGCTGACATGGTTGCGGCCGTGGTGAGCGACAACCATCATTACTTGGTAGGCAATCCTTCCTGACCGGCCGAGTCAATACCGCGCAAGACCTCGCCGCTCAGCTCTGCACCAGCCGCTTGGATTTGGCGATGGAAAACAGCATGCCCGCGCCCAGCATGAGGGTGATGAGCGCGGTGCCGCCATAGCTGACGAAGGGCAGGGGTACGCCGACCACCGGCAGAATGCCTGACACCATTCCCATGTTGACGAAGGCGTAGATGAAAAAGATCAGGGTGATGGAGGCGGCCAGCAGGCGTGAGAACAGTGTGGGCGCGTTGGCCGCGATCACCAGCCCGCGCACGATGAAGAAGGTATAGGCGGCCAGCAGCATGAGGTTGCCGGCCAGCCCCCATTCCTCGGCCAGCACCGAGAACACGAAGTCGGTATGAGATTCGGGCACGAAGTTGAGATGCGCCTGGGTGCCGTGCAGATAGCCCTGGCCGAACACCCCGCCCGAGCCGATGGCGATCATGCTCTGGATGATGTTGAAGCCCTTGCCCAGCGGGTCGCTCTGCGGGTCGAGCAGCATCAGCAGCCGCTGGCGCTGGTAGTCGTGCATGAAGTGCCACAGTACCGGCGCGCCAGCCGCAGCCAACGCAAACAGCAAGGCGATAACCCGCCACGACAGCCCGGCGAAGAAGATGACGAACGCCCCGGTGAGCAGCACCAGCAACGCGGTGCCCAGGTCGGGCTGCTTCATGATGAGGCCGACGGGGATGAGCAGCAGCACCGTGGCGATGAAAAAATCCTTCACCCGGATCTGGCCCTCGCGTTTCTGGAAATACCACGCCAACATCAGCGGCACGGCGATTTTCATGATTTCGGAGGGCTGCACCACCGTGATGCCCAGATCAAGCCAGCGGCGCGCGCCCTTGCGCACCAGCCCGAACGCCGCGGTGGCGATGAGCAGCGCCACGCCAAAGGTATAGACCGGCACGGCGATCTGCATCAGCCGCTGCGGCGGCACCTGCGCCGCAACGAACAACACCAGAAAGCCAATGGCCAGATTGCGCAGATGGTCGTCGAACGGCACATGCGCGTCCTGCAAGGCGGAGAACAGCACGATGCAGCCGATGGCCACCAGCCAGAGCAGGCCAGCGAGCAGCGGGCCGTCGAAGCCGGTGAGATACGGGCGCACCCGCCTCCAGAGCGGCGGCCTTCCGAAGGTTGCACTCATGAAACCATTCTCCTCGCTGCGACGCGGTGGACGCTCATAGCCGCACGCCATCCGAGTCATCGCTGACATCGGGCCGCGCACCAAAGCGGGTGAAGAGCGGGGCGCGCAGCCCGCCGGTGCAGGCGGTGCGCTGGTAATTGCCCAGCGTATCCGCATCAAATGCGGCGGACTTGGCCTTTGCCGAATTGGATGCTGCAGCGGCCGGTGGCGCCGAAGCAGCCTTCGCCGCTGCCGCAGCGGCCGCTGCGGAGGTTGATGCCGACGCTGCGCCCGCCGGAGCGGATGCAGCGGGCGCGGGCGGCGGCTTGGCGCCGAGGATGTGCGGCACGCCTTCGCGTTCGCCCGCATAGGCGAACTGCACCGGCTGCGGCTTTGCTCCGCTGATCTTCTCGATTTCCTCATCGGTGGGGTAGAGGCCGAGCAGGTGATAGTCGAGCGCCTTGCGCGCGATCGGCGCGGCCGCAACCCCGCCAAACCCGGCGTTTTCCACAATCATCGCCAGGGCGATCACCGGGTTTTCCGCCGGGGCATAGACCACGTACAGCGCGTGGTCGCGCAGATGATGGGCGATGTCCTTGGCGTCATAGGTCTGGTTCTGGCCCACGCTGATCACCTGCGCGGTGCCGGTCTTGCCTGCGCTGGTGTAGAGCGCGCCCTTGAAGGCCTCCGCGCCGGTGCCGCCGGTCTGGTTCACCGCCATCATGCCGCCGTGCACCACCTGCCAGTAGGCCGGATTCAAGTCGATGCGCTCGGCCACTGGCGCCTGCACTGGCGTGAACTGGCGCGTGGTCATGTCCTCGATGGCCCGCACCACGCGCGGGGCGTAGCGCGTGCCCTGATTCGCCAAGGTGGACAGCGCCGTGGCCATCTGCAGCGGGGTGAAGGTGTTGTAGCCCTGACCGATGCCCAGGCTGATGGTGTCGCCGGGATACCAACGCTGTTGCGCCGGGCTGCGAAAGGCTTTGCGCTTCCACGCACGCGAAGGCAGCACGCCCTTGGCCTCGCCCTTGAGATCGATGCCGGTGGCCTGGCCGAAGCCGAACTGCTGCGTCCACTTGGCCATGCTGTCCACGCCCCAATCGTGCGCGACCATGTAGAAATACACGTCGCACGACACCTGTATGGCCTTGTGCATGTCCACGATGCCATGCCCGCCCGCCACATCATCGCGGAAACGGTGCCCGGCGAACATGAAATAGCCAGGGTCGTGAAAGCTCCATTGCGCGGTGCGAATGCCATCGGTCAGCGCGCCCATCGCCAGATACGGCTTGTAGGTGGAGCCCGGCGGAAAGGTGCCGCGCAGAATGCGGTTGAGCATGGGGCGGTCGGGCGAGTTGTTCAGCGCGTCCCAGTTGGCCTGGTCAATGCCATCGACGAACAGATTGGGATCGAAGGTCGGCATGGAGACGAAGGTCAGCACTTCTCCATTGCGCGGGTCAATGGCGACGCAGGCGCCGCGCCGCTTGCCGTAGAGGTCTTCGATGAGCTTCTGCAGGCGGATGTCCACGCCCAGCACCAGGTTCTGCCCCGGCGTGGCGGCCACGGTCTTGATCTTGCGCACCGGGCGGCCGGTGGCGTTGACCTCCACCTCTTCATAGCCGGTGATGCCGTGGAGCTGCGACTCGTAGGCCTGCTCCACACCCAGCTTGCCGATGTGGTCGGTGCCGAGATAGTTGCTGGCGTCGTCACTGTCGTCAATGCGCTGCTGCTCGGCCGGGTTGATGCGCCCGATATAGCCCAGCAGATGACAGCCCAGCGCGCCCAGCGGGTAGCTGCGAAACAACCGCGCCCGCACATTCACTCCGGGAAAGCGAAAGCGCTGCGCCACGAAGCGCGCCACCTGATCGTCGCTGAGCTTGTTGAGGATGGGCAGCGACTCGAAGCGCCGCGACTGCCCGAGCAGATTGTTGAAGCGCCGCTCGTCAAACGGCGTGATCGGCACGATGGCCTTGAGCGCGTCGATGGTCTGCTGCAGCGTGCCCTTGACCTTCGACGCCGTGATCTCCAGGGTGTAGGCGGCGTAATTGCTCGCCAGAATGATGCCGTTGCGGTCGAGGATCAGGCCGCGCTGCGGCGCAATGGGCACCAGCGCAATGCGGTTGTCCTGCGCCTGGGTGGAGAACTGCCGATGCCGCACCACCTGCAACCAGAGCCAGCGCCCGATCAGCAATGCGAAGCTCAGCACCACCACGCCCGCGGCCAGAATGAGGCGGCGGCGAAAGCGGAACAGCTCGCGTTCGATATTGCGCAGTTCGTTCATCGCAAGGACGGATCAATCTCTTTAGGAGCGCAGACCGCTCGCAAGGTTCAGCAAGAGAACCATCACAAGGGGCGATTGCGGTCGGAGTCGGGCGCGCGGCGCTGTGGCGCCAGCAGCAGCCACGACAGCGGCGGCCACAATGCGGCCTGCAACACCGGCGCGAGCAAAAATCCCCAGCCGGGGAAACTGCCGCCGGACCACATCCCCACCAGCAGCAACAGCAGTTGCGCGCCCACAAACAGCGGCAGCACATGCAGCGCCTGCTGCAGCGCCGGGAACCACAGCATCCGCCGGTGCAGGCTGATGGCAAAGTAACTGAGCACGGTGTAAATCAATGCATGCTGGCCCAGCACCGCGCCCTGCTGCACATCCACCATCAACCCAAGAACAAACGCCACGGTCATGCCCACGCGGCGGGGATGATGCACATTCCAGAACACCAGGGTGAGCGCCACGGCGTCCGGCATCCAGGCCAGTCGGCCCAGCGGCAAAAAATCAAACAGCAGGGCGATCAGCAGAGTGAGGGCGATGAACCAGGGCTTGACCGGCAGCAGCAGCACCTCGCGCGCGCCGCCCGCGGGCGCACGCGCCGTGGGCATGGGGGCGAAATCGGAGCGGCGGCGGCGCGGCAGAAGATTCACGTTGACCAGACTTCAACGCGCGCTGGCGGCTGCCGCAGCGGAGGCGGCCTGCCGTTTCTGCAACGCCGGCTTGGCCTTGCTGGCGTCGGCAGTCGGCTCGGGCGCCAGAGGGGTGAGCGGCTTGAGCACCAGCACATGCCGACCGCCCTCCACGTCGGCCAGCGGGGCGCACATCACCCGGGCAAACGCGGTGTCGCGCTGGCGCACCACCGCGGTGACCCGCGCCACGCGCAGCCCCGCTGTGTAGATGCCGTCCACTCCGCTGGTCACCAGCAGGTCGCCCACGCGCACATCCGCAGCGGTCGGCATCCAGCGCAGCTCCAGCCCGCCCTGGCCGAGTCCGGGCTCGCCGTAGAGCACGCCGCGTTCGCCGGTGCGCTGGTTCTGCACCGGCACCACGGCGTCGCGGTCGGTGATGAGGGTGACTTCGGCGCTCCAGGGATAGTCGCGCGTGACCTGTCCGAGCAGCCCGGTTTCGTCTATGACCGGCGAGCCCAGCGCAATGCCCTGCAGGCTGCCGCGGTCGATCACCACGGTGCGGTTGAACGGATCGCTGGCCTGCGCGCTGATCTGCGCCGCCACCGTGGCAGGCGGCAGGCTCTGCTGCAAGTGCAGCAGGGTGCGCAGGCGGTTGTTCTCAAGCCGCAACTGCGCCTCCATCTGGGCCTGCAAAGACAGCGCCGCATTGGCGCGCTGAAGGCGGTTGATCTCTTGCTGCGACTGCACCGGCGATTCGAGGTAGCCGCGCAACGCCTGCGACCAGTCCACCGGCGCCTGCGCCACGCGCTGCAGGGGATAAACCGCCACGGACAAACCCTGCCGCAGCAGGGGAGTGACCTTGAAACGCGCGTCCAGCGCCATCAGCAAGACCGCCAGCGCGGAGAACAACAGCAGCCGCGTGAGCGCAGTCGGCCCCTGCCGGAAAAACGGCGGAGGAGAGCGCTCAAGAGTGCCGTAGGCCATGGGAACGAGAAAATACGCTGGGCAGACCGCCCGAACCGGGGCCGGGCCAAAGCGGCCTGCCCCGCGCAGACGCGCTGATTATTCCGAAGTGAAAATCGTGCCCAGCCGGTCCATGCGTTCCAGCGCCATGCCGCTGCCGCGGGCTACGCAGGTCAGCGGTTCTTCGGCCACCAGCACCGGCAGGCCGGTTTCCTCGGCCAGCAGGCGATCGAGGTCGCGCAGCAGCGCGCCGCCGCCGGTCAGCATCATGCCGCGCTCGGCGATGTCGGCGCCGAGTTCGGGCGGGGTTTGTTCGAGCGCGTTTTTCACCGCCGAGACGATCTGGTTGAGCGGGTCGGTCAGCGCTTCGAGAATTTCATTGCTGGAGATGGTGAAGCTGCGCGGCACGCCTTCGCTGAGGTTGCGGCCCTTGACTTCCATTTCCTTGACCTCGGAGCCGGGGAAGGCCGAGCCGATCTGCTTCTTGATGGCTTCTGCCGTGGGCTCGCCGATCAACATGCCGTAGTTGCGCCGGATGTAGTTGATGATGGCCTCGTCGAACTTGTCGCCGCCCACGCGCACACTGCCCTTGTACACGGTGCCGCCCAGCGAGATGACGCCGACTTCGGTGGTGCCGCCGCCGATGTCCACGATCATCGATCCCGTGGCCTCGCTGACCGGCAGCCCGGCGCCGATGGCCGCAGCCATGGGCTCTTCGATGAGATACACCTCGCTGGCGCCCGCGCCCAGCGCCGACTCGCGAATGGCGCGACGCTCGACCTGGGTGCTGCCGCAGGGCACGCAGATGATGATGCGCGGGCTGGGCCGGAACATCCGGGTGTCGTGCGCCATCTTGATGAACTGCTTGAGCATCTGCTCGGTCACGGTGAAGTCGGCGATCACGCCGTCTTTCATCGGGCGGATGGCCTCGATATTGCCCGGCACCTTGCCCAGCATCTGCTTGGCTTCCTTGCCCACGGCCTGAATGGTTTTCTTGCCGCTGGGGCCGCCCTCGTGGCGGATGGCGACAACCGACGGCTCGTCGAGCACGATGCCCTTGCCGCGCACATAAATGAGCGTGTTGGCGGTGCCAAGATCGATCGCCAGATCCGTCGAAAAATACTGCCGGAATGTTCGGAACATGGAATATGTGGGCGCCAACCGCGCGCCTGGCTTTCTGGTGGTGTGTGAAATAAGCAACAAACGGGCTTGATTTTTCTGACAAATCCCGTGCGCCAAATCTGAGCATCATAACCCATGCATGCGCATAAAATGGCGTTTTCCGCACCCATCTGCAGGGGAAGCTCCCCGATCCGCCCGCTTGCCGGGCGGCATGTTTTGCGTCCCTGATTGCCGCCGCCCCACCATGTCTCTCACCCTTCCCGATATTGACCGCCTGGCGCAGCTCGCCCGGCTGGATCTGTCCGCCAGCGAGCGCGACCACTTGCTGACCGATCTGAATGCGTTTTTTGCCGTGGTCGAGCAAATGCGCGCGGTGAACACCGCCGACGTCACCCCGCTGGCGCACCCGCTCTCCGCTGTGCAGGACATGCCGCTGCGCCTGCGCGCCGACGCCGTGACCGAGGGCGACATCCGCGAGGCCGCGCTGCGCAACGCGCCCGACACGCAAGACGGCCTGTTTCTGGTGCCGCGGGTGGTCGAATGAGCGCGCCCTTGACCGATTTCGCCACAGCCGACCTGCGCACCCTGTCCGCCGCGCTGGCCGCCCGGCAAGTGTCCAGCGCTGAACTCACACGCGCCGCGCTCGACCGCATCGCCGCCCACGCCGATCTGGGCGCCTTCCTCCATGTCGATGCGGACGGCGCCCTGCGGGCCGCGCAGGCCGCCGACGCCGCCCGCGCCGCAGGCGACACCCGGCCGCTGCTGGGCGTGCCGCTGGCGCACAAAGACGTGTTCGTCACCCGCGCCATGCCCGCCACTGCCGGTTCACGCATGCTCGCCGGTTATGTCAGCCCGTTCGATGCCACCGTGGTCGCCCGTCTGGGCTCGGGCGCAGACGACTTTGCGGGCGCGGGCATGGTCACGGTCGGCAAGACCAATATGGATGAGTTCGCGATGGGTTCGTCCAACGAGAAC
>JAQTVS010000130.1 GCA_028706735.1 Thiomonas sp. | reverse complement strand
AGGAACAGCGGCAGAGCAAGATGGTGTTCATCGGCATCGACCTGCCGCGTGACATCCTGGAACAAGGGCTGCAACAGTGTCTGATCGGTTGAATGCCTTGCCTAGTCGCACGAAGTGAATAGAATCGGGCGATTTTGACTTGTGTTGCTCCCGAGAGGCAAGATAAAAAGTGAAGTAAGAAGACGAGTAAGAAGACAAGTAAGAAGACCGGGGAAGAAATTGAGCCGGGAAAGAAATTGAGCCGGGAAAGAAATTGAGGGTGGCTTGAGAGCAGGCAGGCAGGTAAAGAAAGAAGAGAAGCGAGAAGCACAACAGCAAAGCACAGTCCGCTGTGCAGCAAAACAGGCGGCGACTTGCCGTTGGAACCGAGAAGTTTGGGAGGATTTTCGTGGTGAAATTGCCTCAAAAAACGGCGTCGCAAAAAACGGCCGCAGCATCTGACAACACACCGTCCAGTGCGGCAGACAAAAAAAGCGCCGTCAACACCGGGAAAACCGGCGAAGTTCTGGCGTCCAAGCCAGCCCCCAGTCCTGCGCCCGCCAAAAAAGCCGCTTCTGCCCTGCGGCGCTCCTCATCATCCGGTGTGAGTAAACTCCACGCCGCAAAGCCCTTGTCGGCGGCCATGGGGTCGCCGGAACCCATCCGACTCGACAGAAGTTCCATGAGCAGCACAACCATCGAACCCGCACCTAAAAAATCCGACCCCAAGCACGCCAATGCCTGGAAGAACAAGTCGTCCTCCGACCTGACCGAGCAGGACCTGCTCGCCATGCCCGAAGACGAGTACATGAACGACGTTCAACGCGATTATTTCAAGCGCCTGCTCACTAGCATGCGCAACGATCTGATCAAGAACGCTGGCGAGACCACCGAACATCTGCGCGAAGACACCCTGCTGGTGCCAGACCCGGCAGATCGCGCCACCATTGAAGAAGAACATGCGCTGGAGTTGCGCACCCGCGACCGCGAGCGCAAGCTATTGAAAAAAATCGATCAGTCCCTGCAGCGCATCGAAAACGGCGAGTATGGATGGTGCGAAGAAACCGGCGAGCCCATCGGCGTTGGCCGTCTGCTGGCCCGGCCAACCGCAACCCTGTCGCTCGAGGCGCAGCAACGCCGCGAGATCAAGCAGCGCATGTTCAACGACTAAATCCAGTTCCGGCGCACCCACCCGCCCCCACGGGGTCAGGGACACTTGGGGCCGCCCGGCGCTTCCTTGAGAGGCACCAGCAGCATGAGCAGTTCGGAATCAGGCGGTTTCTGGAAGCGAGTGGGTTCTTTTGTCAAGAACCCGACCCGCGACTGGTCGCTGACAGATGAACAAGCGTTGCAGGAACATGAAAGCCTTGCCAAGGTCAAGGCGCGTGAAGACCAGAAGCGGCAGGACGACTTCATCCGCAAACGCGAACTCGACGGGCTGCGCAAACTGCGCAAACGCGAAGCCACTGATCTGGGGATGGACGACAGCCTCCAGACCAATGTGCCCGACCTGAGTTCACTGCCCACGCCAGTGCACGACCGGGACGAGACCCTGCGCAAGATCAACGAAATCGAAAAGTCGATGGCGAGCGACCATTCCGCCGCCCCGGCCAGGGCCCGCGCGCCTGAGACACGCCAGATGCCAGTGGCGCCGGCCCCCAAATCGCTTCCGCCGCTCACTTCCGCGCCCGCCTCCATTCCTCCCCCGCTCACTGCAGCATCGCTCACGCCAGAAACAACGGGCGGCGGAGCGATGCACTGGACAATCGACCCGGCCTACGCAGACACGTCCCTGATGACCAAGCACGGCGGGTTTGCGCCCTCCGCAGCAACAGGCGCGCCAACGCAAACGGGACCTGCAACCGCCCCCGGAGCGCCGACGACGCAGCCCCCGCTCTACGCACCCACGGTTCCTTACACCCCGGCTGCCCCGCAAACGCCTTCTCGCGGGCAGAGTGCCGCCCCCCTGCCGTTTGACGAGCAGCCCACGCTGGCCGCCGCCACGCGCCTGAGCGCGGACGCGATGCCTTCCCGGGTGTCCGTGGCATCGGCCGACAGCTGGCTGCGGTCGAGCAACGACTTCATGCCCAGCGCGTTCTTTGCGGTGGAAGTCCACGAGTCCTTGAGTTCCAACCCGTTGTTCGACCAGGCCGTGATGGACTTTGCCAATGGCGACGACGGCGCGGCAGAAGTCGCGCTGCGCGACGCCATCTCCAACTCGCAAGACCTCAGCGCGGAAAAAGAATTGTGGCTGGCGCTGTTCGATCTGTTTCGCGCATCGGGGCAGATCGAGAAATTCGAAGCCCTGGTAGTCGACTTTGTCAGCCGCTTCCAGACCTCGGCGCCCATGACAGACGACGGCCTGCCTGCCGCGCCAAGCGCACCCAAGCCTGCCGAAAACCACTTCAAGCCGTCGATCACGTTCTCGGCAAACCTTGATATGGCGCAAGGCGAACGGCTGCGCAAACTGCTGCTCAACGCGCCCGCGGCGGTGGAACTGAACTTTGCGGAAGTCCGCAACATTGCGGGCCCTGCGCTGCCCGCCTTGGTTGACGCGCTGAAAAAGCTCAACCAGACCGCCTGCACCGTCACCCTGCATGGCGCGCAAGCCTTGCTCGCGCTCTGCCAGACGCAGGCGCCGGCCATGCAGCGCGAAGCCGATGCGCAGTGGTGGGCGCTGCGGCTGGAGTTGCTGCGGCTGCTCAACCAGCAGGATGACTTTGACGCCATCGCGCTCGACTATTGCGTCACCTACGAAATCTCGCCGCCCACCTGGGAAGCCAGCCGGGCCCGGGTCGATCTGGCCGGAGTGGAACCCGCAGCCCAGGGCGCCAGCGCTGCGCAGACTTTGGCTGAGTTCCAGAATTCCGGTCCGAGCCCGCACTCTGTTCTGGGCAATGGCGGCTCGCGCTCGGCGCAACTGCATCTCAGCGGCGAAATCCTGGGCAGCGCCAGCACCTTCCTCGGCCCGCTCGATCAGGCCGCCAAAGCGCACGACCAGTTGAGCATTTCGCTGCGGCAACTGCGCCGGATGGATTTTTCCTGTGCGGGTGCGCTGCTCAACTGGACCATAGTGCAACACGACGCGGGCAAAACACTGCAATTCACCGGCGTTCACCGGCTCCTTGCTGGACTGTTCAGCATTCTTGGCCTGCACGAGCACGCGCTCATCCAGTTGCGTCGCGACTGAAGCGCATTGTCCTCGGCGCGGCAATACTCGCGCCTCTTGAGTTCTCACCGCCCATCCCTACATCCCGGCATGGATCAATATCACGGCACCACCATTCTGAGCGTGCGCCGAGGTTCCACTGTGGCCCTGGGCGGCGACGGTCAGGTGACTCTCGGCAACATCGTCGTCAAATCCACCGCGCGCAAGGTGCGCAGGCTTTACAACAACCAGATCCTGGCGGGTTTCGCCGGCGGCACGGCCGATGCCTTCACCCTGTTCGAGCGCTTCGAGTCCAAGCTGGAGAAGCACCAGGGCCAGCTGCTGCGCAGTGCGGTCGAACTGGCCAAGGACTGGCGCACCGACCGCATGCTGCGGCGCCTGGAGGCCATGCTCTCGGTCGCGGATGCCGAGCATTCACTCATCATCACCGGCAATGGCGATGTGCTCGAACCCGAGTACGGCATCGTGGCCATCGGCTCGGGCGGCGCGTATGCGCAGTCGGCCGCGCGGGCCCTGCTCGAACACACCGCGCTGAGCCCGCGCGAGATCGTCGCCCAATCGCTGAAGATTGCGGGCGACATCTGCATCTACACCAACCAGTCGCACACCATTGAAACTCTGGGCGAGTGAATCCATGAACATGACTCCCCGCGAAATCGTCTCTGAGCTCGACCGTTTTGTCATCGGCCAGGCCAAGGCCAAGCAGGCGGTGGCCATCGCCCTGCGCAACCGCTGGCGCCGGCAGCAGGTGGCCGAGCCGTTGCGGCACGAAATCACGCCGAAAAACATTCTGATGATCGGCCCCACCGGCGTGGGCAAAACGGAGATTGCGCGCCGTCTGGCCAAGCTAGCCGACGCGCCGTTCATCAAGGTCGAGGCCACCAAGTTCACCGAAGTGGGCTATGTGGGCCGCGACGTGGACACCATCATCCGCGACCTGATGGAGGCCGCGGTGAAGCTGGCGCGCGAAACCGCCATGCGCCAGCAGCGCACCCGCGCCGAAGACCGCGCGGAAGACCGCATCCTCGATGTGCTGCTGCCCGCACCGGCAGGCTCCAGCGGCCACGCGGCGTCGATCACCGAGACCAATCCCACGCGCCAAATGCTGCGCAAGCGCCTGCGCGAGGGCCAGCTCGATGACAAGGAAATCGAGATCGACCTTGCGGTGCATCCGGCCAGCGTGGACATCATGGGGCCGCCCGGCATGGAGGATATGACCGAGCAGATCCGTTCGATGTTCGCCAATATGGGCCAGACGCGCAGCAAGATGCGCAAAGTCACCGTGCGTGAAGCGCAAAAGCTGCTGATCGACGAAGAGGCGTCCAAGCTGGTGAACGAGGACGAGATCAAGGCCAGCGCGCTGCGCGCGGTGGAGCAGAACGGCATCGTGTTTCTCGACGAGATCGACAAGGTCGCATCGCGCAGTGACACGCAGGGCGCCGATGTGTCGCGCCAAGGCGTGCAACGCGATCTGCTGCCATTGGTGGAAGGCACGACCGTGAGCACCAAATACGGCATGGTGCGCACCGACCACATTCTGTTCATCGCCAGCGGGGCCTTTCATGTCGCCAAGCCTTCCGACCTGATTCCCGAACTGCAGGGCCGTTTCCCCATCCGGGTGGAACTGGAGTCGCTCTCGGTTGCCGATTTCGAGGCCATTCTCACCAGCACCGACGCCAGCCTGACCAAGCAGTACGCGGCGCTGCTCGCCACCGATGGCGTGCAGGTCGAGTTCACCGCCGACGGTATTCGCCGCATGGCAGAAGTGGCATTTCAGGTGAACGAAAAGACCGAGAACATCGGCGCGCGGCGGCTGCACACGGTCATGGAGCGGCTGCTCGAAGAGGTGTCCTTCCACGCCGATGGAGCGCAGCACAGCGCAGTGAAAGTCGATGCGGCGATGGTCAACGAACGTCTGGGCGACATCGCCCGCGACGAAGACCTGTCGCGCTACGTGCTTTGATCCGGGCTCGCTGATGCGCCCTCCTCGCTACGCTCGACTCCCCGAGGGAGTTGAGCCCGCCTTCGGAGCGGCCGTGCGGCGGGGGCACTCGTGCGCCCTCCTCGCTACGCTCGACTCCCCGAGGGAGTTGAGCCCGCCTTCGGGCGGCCGTGCGGCGGGGGCACTCGTGCGCCCTCCTCGCTACGCTCGACTCCCCGAGGGAGTTGAGCCCGCCTTCGGGCGGCCGTGCGGCGGGCTCATGCCGCCTGCTGCGCAGCGATGCACAGCAGGCCTTCGAACACCAGATGTTCGACATGCTGATGCGGCAGACCCAGGGCGTCGCGCAGCTTGGGCGCCGCGCCGCCGGTCAGCAGCACAACCACCTCGCCCGGTTCCCGCGCCTGCAGTCGCGCATGCATCTGACGCGCTGCGCCCGAGATCGCCAGCGCGCCGCCGGTCATCAGCGCGTCACTGGTGTTGGTCGGAAAGTCGCTGATCTCGCCTTCCGGCACGCGCAGCCCTGCAGTGCCCATTTCCAGCGCCTTGAGCATCAGACCAAAGCCGGGCAGGATGATGCCGCCAATGAAGTCCCCTTCGCGGCTGAGGCAATCCACGGTGACGGCCGTGCCCACGCTGATGACCATCGCCGCCTGATCGGGCACGCGCTGGCGCGCGCCCAGTTGCGCAGCCCAGCGGTCTGCTCCCAGCAATGAGGGCACGGCATAGCTGTTGCGCAGCCCGCATTGTTCAGCCTGCGCGGTGATCCAGTTGCAGCGCAGCCCAAGCGCATCGAGCTCGGCACACACTCGCGCGGTGACCACCGCACCGGCAACCGCACAACCGATCACCCGCTCGGCGCGAGGCTGTGCCGCCAGCACGCGGCTGAGCTGATCGACCTCTTCCAGCAGCATGGCACCGCCGGCGAGCAACTCTGCGTTGTGTTGCGGGCGCGCATAGAGCCCCCATTTCAGCCGGGTATTGCCTACGTCGAGAACGAGAAGATGCATCCGGGTAACGCGTCAGGGATTGTGGTCTTCTGAACCATAGCAGAGCAAACCAGCAAAGCTGCAACCCTTGCTGCTCGGGCCATCAGCGCAATTTGGCCCCGTCTTCTGCCGCGTGTTCCCGATTCCGAAGTCCTTTGGCATCCAGTGCGCCAAACCCGTTGAAGTAAGCATTGAGCAAAAACGCCACCACGGCGGTGAGCAGAATGCCGCTGTGCAGCATGGGGGCGAGAACCTCGGGGAAGTGGATGAAAAACTGCGGTGCAACCAGAGGAATCATGCCAAATCCAATGCCCAGGGCGACGATGAGCAGAGTGTTGCCGAAGGTCATGCCCATCATCACCGGCATGTGAATGCCGAACCAGGGGGTGAGCCCGAGCGGCTGAATGATGCTGGTCTCCCCGCAAATGAACAGATCGGCTGTGATCAACAATGCGATCTGCTCCACCGGCAGCTTCAGCGCCGAGCAGATGATGGGCGGCACAGCCACGGCGCCCGCGTACATCACCAGCACATGCTGGATGCCCAGCGCCACCAGCTTGCCAGCGGGCAGAATTTCATCAACCGGATGCGGCGCGCTTTCAGATACCACCGATGCGACGGCGTGCTTCATGGGGGTCTCCTGTTGGTTGTTTTGTGCAGTGGCGAGCGTGTCGAAGCGCTGGCTCATGAGAAAGCGCCGGGCCGCCCCAAGTTTTCTCATCCCCCTCGGGGGGCCTGACGCGAACGCGGCAGGTCTGGGGGCGCGCTCAGTGCTTGGCGCCGTCTTTGATCCACTGCCCGATTTCGGCACGCTCCAGATCAGTCATCTGCGTGGCGTTGTTCAACGGCATGGCCTTGAGCACCACCACCTGCTGATAAATCGCCTGCGCGTGGCTGACGATGTCCGGCGTCGAATCCAGCCGCACGCCTTTGCTGGCTGCGGCTCCGGCATGGCAGAGCAGGCAGCGCTCCTGCACGATGTGCTGCACCTCCGCGAACGTCACGGGTTTGTTCGATCCCAAAACCGGCTGCGGCTTGGGCGCGAGCGCCACGGCCACGGCCAGAATGAGGCCCGCGCCAATGATCCAGTATTGCCACTTCCAGGCGCCCTTGTGTTTGAGCACGAAGAACTGGCGGATGAGCGCGCCGGCGAGCATCATCAGCACCAGCACCAGCCAGTTGTTCGGCGCGTCATACACGAAGCTGTAGTGGTTGGACAGCATGGCGAACAGCACCGGCAGGGTGAAATAGGTGTTGTGCACGCTGCGCTGCTTGCCGCGCTTGCCGTCCATCGGGTCGGGCGTCTGGCCAGCACGCATGGCCGCCACCACCCGGCGCTGGCCGGGGATGATCCAGAAGA
>JAQTVS010000129.1 GCA_028706735.1 Thiomonas sp. | reverse complement strand
GCGTATGCGAAGGGCGGGCCGTTCTCCCAATAGTCCGTCCTGCGCAAGCTGTTTGCCGCAGTTGCGGCACACCTGCGCGAACGCCATCGACCCGATGCCTGCTATCTCGATTTATTGATATGTATCAAGTTAGGCGCTTTATAAAAGCCTAGCCTCAAGGTGAGTCCATCGCGACTCTGAATGCAGACCGTTTCACAAGGAGATTGCCATGATGTCGACCAAACCGCTTTTGACTGCCCTGTCCCTTAGCCTCTTGCTCGCGGGCGGGGGGCTGACCGCCACCGCAGCCTATGCCCAGACACAGAAACAGGAAACTATTTACGGCAGCCAGTTGATGACGCAGAAGGAACGTCGTGAATACCGGCTCAAGATGCGCGAGGCGAAAACTGTCGAACAGCGCGAGCAGCTCCGGGCGGAACATCACAAGCTGATGCAGGAACGAGCGAAGGAGCGTGGTGTCAAACTGCCTGACACGCCGCCTGCGCAGGGCATGCACCAAGGCATCGGGCCCGGTGGCGGGATGGGCCCCGGCGGTGGTGGGATGGGCCCGGGCGGCGGCGGGATGGGGCCTGGTGGTGCAGGGATGGGCCCCGGCGGCGCGGCAAAACCCTGAACTGCCCGCTGCGCCTGCGGTCCCGCATCAAGCGGTGTGCCGCGCGGCGCATGGTTCAGTTTGGCCTGTGAGTCTGCTCCGCAGCACAGGCCGGGTTCAGGCTGAACTCACGGGCGGTCTGCGCCGTCGATCCGCCGATAGACCCGCGCAAACCGCTCCTGCTCCACGACCCCGTAATCGCCAGGCGCGTATTGCAGTACCCAGTCCCCCGCGTTGCCATGCAACAGATCGCCACCCGCGCTGCGCGCCATGCGAAACGGGTGCTGCATCTGCCGCGCCAGCACCGGAATGGGCTGGTTGTTATACGCACCGTCCTGCCCGGCCTGCGTGGGCGCGAGGGGCAGGTAGCGGGCATCAAACCGGGCGCGGGAAACACTCCAGCGGTCACCCGTCGATCCAGTCACGAGGGCGTCGCCAAGGGCATAACGGTTCGGGCCTTCCCGGCTGCTGAGTTCTCCCGCAAGGGCTGCGAACTGCACCTGCACGGTTTCCTGCTTGATATAGGCGGCAGCCTGCGGATCGGTACGCAGATCCAGGTTTTGCAGCAGGGGCGGCGTCGGATGGGTCATGGGGTGTTCGCTCACTTGCCGTCCAGCACTTCCCAGCGCTCCAGGGCGTGGAGCAATTCTTCGTCGATCTGGGCGAAACGTTCCTGCATTTCACTGATGCGCACCGTCGCCGAGGTGTAGCTGCTCGGATCGGCGAGCTGGTCGGAAAGGGATTTCTGCTCGGCTTCGAGCGCGGCGATGCGCCCAGGCAATTCCTGCAATTCGCGCTGTTCCTTGTAGCTCAGCTTTTTTCTGGCTGGGGCGGCTGCGACAGGCGCCATCACCCCGGCCGAAGGCTTGGACTGCGCCGCCCCACGCTTGTCCGCGCCGCCTGCGGCAGACTTGTTCAATTGCGCCTGCAGGGCGCGGGCGCGCTGCGACTGGGTGAGCCAGTCGGTGACGCCGCCCTCGTACTCGCGCCAGCGGCCGGGGTCGTCTGGCGTGGATTCGCTGACGATCGTGCTGGTGACCACATTGTCGAGAAAGCGCCGGTCATGGCTGACGAGGAACACCGTGCCGGGAAAATCCTGCAGCAGTTGTTCCAGCAGTTCGAGGGTGTCGATGTCGAGGTCATTGGTCGGCTCGTCGAGCACCAGCACATTCGCCGGGCGGGCGAACAGACGCGCCAGCAGCAGGCGGTTGCGCTCGCCGCCCGAGAGCGACTTGACCGGCGAATTGGCGCGCGCCGGTGAGAACAAGAAATCGCCCAGATAGCTCATCACATGCTTGCGCTGGCCCGCAATCTCCACCCATTCACTGCCGGGGCTGATAGTGTCGGCCAGGGTGGCGTCGGGGTTGAGCACGGCGCGCATCTGGTCGAAATAGGCCACCTGCAGCCGTGTGCCCTGGCGCACCGTGCCGCTATCGGGCGCGATTTCGCCAAGGATGAGCTTGAGCAGGGTGGTCTTTCCGGCGCCGTTGGGTCCGATCAGCCCCACCTTGTCGCCGCGCAGGATGGTGGCGGAAAAATCCCGCACGATCACCCGCTCGCCGTAAGTCTTGCTGACGTTTTTCAGCTCCGCCACGATCTTGCCGCTGGACTGCCCGCCATCCACATCAAGCTTGACCCGTCCGAGCGAATCGCGCCTTGCCGCGCGCTGGCTGCGCAGCGCTTCAAGACGGTTGATGCGGCTGACGCTGCGGGTGCGGCGCGCTTCCACACCCTTGCGAATCCACACCTCCTCTTGCGCCAGAAGCTTGTCGGCGCGGGCGTTCATCACCGCCTCATCCGCAAGCTCCTGCTCTTTACGCGCTTCAAACGCGGCAAAATTGCCGGGATAACTCCGCAAAATGCCCCGATCAAGCTCGATGATGCGGGTGGACACATCATCGAGAAAGGCGCGGTCGTGGGTGATGAGAATGAGACTGCCGCGAAAGCTGGTGAGCAGATCTTCCAGCCAGGCGATGGCATCGAGGTCGAGGTGGTTGGTCGGCTCGTCGAGCAGCAGCACATCAGGCGCGGCCACCAGCGCCTGCGCCAGCGCCACGCGCTTTTGCATTCCGCCCGAGAGGCTGCCGATGCGGGTGGCGCCGTCAAGCTGCAGGCGTTGCAGGGTTTGGTCGACGCGGGTTTCCCAGTTCCAGCCATCCAGCAATTCGATGCGGGTCTGCAGCGCGTCGAGATCATCGTCTGGGGCATGTTGCTCAAAGCGGTCGCGCAGCGCGCGGGCCTCGGCCACGCCTTCACTGACGGTGTCGAACACGGTGGCATCGGCAGAAAAATTGGCTTCCTGCGGCACATACACCCGGCGCAGGCCTTGCTGCACCTGCACCAGCCCGTCGTCTGGCGGCTCCAGACCGGCCAGAATGCGCAACAGCGACGACTTGCCCGTACCGTTACGTCCGATGAGGCCGACGCGCTCGCCGGTTTCCAGCGACATGGCGGCATGGTCGAGCAGGGCCACATGGCCAAAAGCAAGAGACAGATCAGAGACGGAGAGAACAGCCATGCGCGACGCGGATTGCGTGAATGAAAGAACGGGATATCCATTGTGCCTGCATGCCCGCGAAGGGGCGGACAGCGGGCGCTACCATTCTGAGATGGATTCCCTACGCGCAGAGCTCGCCGTACTGGCCGCACGGCTGATCGTCGAAGATGGCCTGGATTACGGCAGCGCCAAACGCAAAGCCTCCAGGCGGCTGCTCGGCGAGCGCGTTGCGCACGACATGCTGCCCAGGAACGACGAAATCGAACAACAGGTCCGCGAAGAACTTGCCTTGTTTCACGCCGACACGCAACCGGCTGAACTGCTGCAACTGCGCCGGGCCGCACTGGCCCTGATGGAAGAATTCGCCGCATTCAACCCGCACCTCGCTGGCGCGGTGTGGAACGGCACCGCCACCGAACTGTCCGACCTGCATGTACTGCTGTTCACCGACGACAGCAAGGGCGTGGAGATTCACTGCATCAATCGCGGGCTGGCGTATCAGGTGGGTGACGCCCCGCACTACGCCGGACGCGGCCGGGTGGAACGCCTCACCCTGCGCTGGCCGCTGCAGGCGGCCGAAACTGTGCCTGCCCACTTGAGCCTTCACACCGAAAAAGACCAACGCGGTGCGCTCCTGCCAGACACCCAGGGCCGCACTCCGCGCGGAACGCTGCCTGCGCTGCGGCGGCTGCTGGCCGCGCAGCATGAAGCCCGGGAAAATCCCGGCAATCTGCGCTAATTTTTCGGCCATGCACAATGCAATCCATCTGATTGATCTGATTGATCTCTCCTCAAACCCATGAAAAAAATCAACATCTGGATCTTTGCCGCGATCATCGGCCTCATTGCTGCGGTGCTGGGAAACGCGTGGTTCCAGCGCGAGCGCAGCGTGCCGATCTCGGTCGAAAATAATGCCGTTCAGACGTTTTTTTCCGACAAGCTCGTTGATCTCCAGGGAAAAACCATTGATCTGTCGCAGTACCGAGGCAAACCCCTCGTGGTGAACTTCTGGGCGAGCTGGTGCCCGCCCTGCATTGCCGAAATGCCCGACTTTTCCAAGTTTTATCAGCAAAACAAAGATAAAGGCATTGAAATGGTGGGAATTGCTCTCGACAATCCGACTTCGGTACGCGACTTTCTCAAAGAGCATCCGGTGAGCTACCCCATCCTGCTGGGCGGCATGAATGGCATCGCCCTGAGCACCAGCCTGGGGAATAAGCAAGGCGGCCTGCCGTTCACCGTCGTGCTCGACGGCAAGGGCGACGTGGTGTTTCAGAAGCTGGGGAGAACCTCTCTCGACGAACTGAAAGAGGCTGTACCCTTAGGCAGTTGAACCCCACCCCACCTCAAACACATTTCATGAGCCCGCCACGCATCCTTGTCCTTCACGGCCCCAATCTCAATCTGCTGGGCCAACGTGAACCGCATCTTTACGGCGTCACCACACTGGCCGACATCGATCAATCTCTGCGCGCGCTCGGGGCCGAGCTGAATGTGGAGGTTGCGCATTTCCAGAGCAACCACGAAGGTGCGCTGATCGACCGGCTGCACGCCGCCCGGCTGGACGGCACGCGGTATATCGTGATCAACCCTGCCGCTTATACGCACACCAGCGTGGCTCTGCGCGACGCGATTGCTGCCACAGACCTGCCCTTCATCGAGGTGCATCTGAGCAATGTGTACCGTCGCGAGGCATTCCGCCACCGTTCTTATTTTTCTGACCTGGCGGTGGCGGTCATCAGCGGTTGTGGAGCGCATGGCTACACGCTGGCCTTGCGGCACGCCGCGGCAGAACTATCGAATCGTAAAAATTGATGGCCAATTGATGGTCTAATGCGACACTTATCAGCGACTTAACGACAGATCATGGATTTACGCAAACTCAAGACTTTGATCGATCTGGTGTCCGATTCGAATGTTTCCGAGCTGGAAATCACCGAGGCCGAAGGCACGGTGCGCATTGTCAAGGCGCAGCCGCAGCCCATCGTGCACTATGCGCAGATGCCCGCGCAAGGGCCCATGCAGTACGCCCAATACGCTGCACCACAAGCCGCTGCGCCTGCTGCGGGTCCTGCCGCGCCTGCGCTTGAACCTGCGGCTGCACCTGCAGTGGAAGGCCATGTGGTCAAGTCGCCAATGGTTGGCACTTTTTATCGGTCGTCCTCACCGGGGGCGGCGCCTTTTGTCGAAGTCGGCGATACGGTGAAGGTCGGGCAGACGCTGTGCATCATCGAGGCCATGAAAATCCTCAACGAGATTGAATGCGACAAGGACGGCGTGATCAAGGCTGTGCTGGGCGAAAACGGCCAGGCCGTGGAATACGGCCAAGCGTTGTTCGTGATCGCGTAACTGCCTTCGGGCCGCGGACGGCGCCGGGTGGTTTAGCCCGCCCCAGCTGCTGGCCCTGCGCAACGCGGGCCCTCCCGCATTTTTCAGCACTTGAACGGACACGCGCATGTTCAAAAAAATCCTCATTGCCAACCGCGGCGAAATCGCCCTGCGAGTGCAGCGTGCCTGCCGCGAGATGGGCATTCAGACCGTGGTGGTCTATTCCGAAGCCGACCGTGAAGCCAAGTATGTGCGCCTTGCCGATGAGGCGGTGTGCATCGGCCCCGCCCCTTCGGCGCAAAGCTATCTGCATATGCCGGCCATCATTTCCGCAGCGGAAGTGACGGACGCGGAGGCCATTCATCCGGGCTACGGCTTTCTGTCGGAAAACGCCGACTTCGCCGAGCGGGTGGAGAAATCCGGCTTCGCTTTCATCGGCCCGCGTCCAGACTCCATTCGCCTGATGGGCGACAAAGTCAGCGCCAAGCAGTCCATGATCCGCTCGGGCGTGCCCTGCGTGCCAGGCTCGGAAGGCGCGCTGCCAGACGATCCGCGCGAAATCACGCGCATCGCCCGGTCTGTCGGCTATCCGGTCATCATCAAGGCGGCGGGCGGCGGCGGCGGGCGCGGCATGCGCGTGGTGCACACTGAGGCCGCGCTGCTCAATGCCGTGACCATGACCCGCAGCGAAGCCGGCGCGGCTTTCGGCAATCCGGCGGTCTATATGGAGAAGTTCCTGCTCCAGCCGCGGCACATTGAAATCCAGGTCCTGGCCGATACGCACGGCAACGCGCTGTGGCTGGGCGAGCGCGACTGCTCAATGCAGCGCCGCCACCAGAAAATCCTCGAAGAAGCCCCCGCGCCCGGCATTCCACGCCGCCTGATCGAGCGCATCGGCGCGCGCTGCGCCGATGCCTGCAAAAAAATCAGCTACCGCGGCGCGGGCACCTTCGAGTTTCTGTATGAAAACGGCGAGTTCTACTTCATCGAGATGAACACCCGCGTGCAGGTCGAGCACCCTGTCACCGAACTCATCACCGGCATCGACATCGTGGTCGAGCAGATCCGCATTGCCGCGGGCGAGAAGCTGACTGTGCGCCAGCGCGGCGTGCAGTTCAACGGCCACGCCATTGAATGCCGGGTCAACGCCGAAGACCCCTACAAATTCACTCCCTCTCCCGGGCGCATCACCACCTGGCACACCCCCGGCGGCCCAGGAGTGCGGGTGGATTCGCATGCTTATACCAACTACTTCGTTCCGCCCAACTATGACTCGATGATCGGCAAGATCATTGTGCATGGCGCCACGCGCGAACAGGCCATTGCGCGCATGCGCATCGCCCTGTCGGAAATGGTGGTGGACGGCATCCAGACCAACATCCCGCTGCACCGCGAGCTGATGGTGGACGCCCGCTTCATCGAGGGCGGCACCAGCATCCATTACCTCGAGGAATACCTTGCTGCGCGGCATCAGGGCTGAGAGGGTGTGAACCAAGATGAAACTGCCCCCTCACGCGCTGCGCTCGTCCCCCTCCCTCATGGAGGGCCTCAGTTCTTCCGAAACGGCCGTGAGGAACTGACATGAGTTACCGCGAAGTCACCATTCCCGTCTGCGAAGAACAGGCAGATGATCTGTCCGACGCCCTGCTCGACCTCGGCGCGCTGAGCGTCAGCGTGGAAGACCGCTTCAGTGACACCGCACAGGAACAAGCGCTGTATGGCGAGCCGGGCATGCCCGCACCCAAAGGCGCATGGGCGCAATCGCTGCTGCGGGTGCTGTTTGCGGACGAAACACAGGCAGACGCCGCGCTGGCCGCCCTGCTCGCCGCGGACGCCCTGCCCGATCTGCAGGACGTGCAGCAGACCACGGTAGAAGATCAGGATTGGGTGCGCCTGACGCAATCTCAGTTCCAGCCGGTGTCGATTGCCGATGCGCTCTGGATCGTGCCAAGCTGGCACACGCCGCCGGACACCTCGGCCCCTATCATTCGCCTCGACCCCGGCCTGGCCTTCGGCACCGG
>JAQTVS010000128.1 GCA_028706735.1 Thiomonas sp. | reverse complement strand
ACCCTGCTGATCGGGCTGTTCACCGCGGGCTATCTGGTGTCGCCCTTTTTCAGCACCCTGCCCGCGGACTCCATCCGCATCATCGTCTCGCTGATCTTCCTCTTCGGCGCGGTCTATGTGATTCTGACGGTCAGGCTGCTCTACCGCATCATTGCCGAACTGACCGCCTGATCTAAGCGTTTCCCAATGAAAAAAGCCCGGTGATGCACCGGGCTTTTTGCTGTGCGTTGCGCGCGCCGTGCGGGTCAATGCATTTCGTCGCGGATGTAGAGATCACCCTTGAGGCTGGCGATATAGGCGGCGATGTCCTGCAGGTCCTGCGTGTTGTACTGCGCCACCATGCCGCTCATGATGGCGTTGTTGCGGCCATAGAGCGGGGTCTGGTGCTTGGCTTGGTATTGCTGCAGGGCGTGGAACAGATAACTTTGATACTGGCCGGCGAGCTTGGGATAGTTGGGGGCGATGGGCTTGTCGAGTCCGGCGCCGTGGCAGGCGATGCAACCGCCCTTGTTCACCAGATCTTCCCCCTTTTTGACGTCTGCCGCGCTGGCGGCTTGCGCCATCAGAAGGCCGGCCGCAGCCAGCAAAACAATTTTTTTCATTCTGGATCTCCCCGCTTGTTATTTGATGGGCTGCCCTTTGGGCACGGCGTAGTAGGCGGCGATGTCCGCCATCTGCTGGTCGGTCAGCGACGCCGCGATTGCGCGCATCGTGGGGAAACGCCGATTGCCTTTTTTGTATTCCTTGAGTGAATCCACGATGTACTGGGCGCTCTGGCCATTGATCATCGGCACGGCATAGATTTCAGGGAAGGAGGAGCGATAGCCGCCGCCCATGTTGTGACAGCCTTGGCAGGTTGCCACGAGCTTGGCGCCCTCGGCAGCGTTACCGACCACGTCCTGCGCGTGGGCGGAAGCCGCCAGCATCAGGGAAGCGAGAAAGAGGACTTTTTTCATTGCGAGCGCGAGAGTCTAAAGAGCCAATGAACAAGCGCCCCATTATAGGGAGGCCCTGCGCGCAATCGCGTCATTTTGTCGCAGTCAAGCCTTAACGCGTTCCTGAATTGACAAAACGCAGACTCCATGTTTTTGAATCAGGTTGTCACTTCGGGCATCCGTTCCTAAGCGATCTCTGCGCCGGTGCGCTGGGTGTGTGGACGCTCGAAATGCACCACCCAGTCTTCCGGCAGCATGGTGCAAAGCTGCGCCCGCACCTTGTCGGCCTGTGCCGAGCCCGCGACTTCTGCAATGAGCGGCAGACAGTCCTGCAAGGCCAGCAGCAAGGCATCAGGCTGGTCTGCGGCGCGCAGATGCGCCCGCGCGGGGCCGCTGTGGTGACCGAGCAAGCGCTCGATCATGTCGAACATATACATGCGCGACAACGCGATGGAACGCCTGGCGGGCGGCGCCACCGCCTGCGCCAGTTGCGTTGCAGGGACAGCAGACGGAATCAACGCGGGGGCCTCACTCGTGTGCGCATCCTGCATGCGGATCCTCTCGACATGGCCTGATGCAAGGAGCTCCTGCGCGCAGGCGAACACGGAATCGCCCATCAGGGCGCACAACTCCCCCAGGGTCCGGCGGCCATCGCACAAAATCAGGACATGCCGCTGTTTCGCACCCAGCGCGTGGCTGCGCTGCTGTTGCTCGCGACGCCCCGCAGAAGTTTTGCACAGCACATCCGCCAAACGCAATTCAGACATAGAACCCCCTCACTCAGGGGATTAACTGTAAAGTTTGCGCGTGACCATGCCGTGACAATCAAACGGTAAAAAAGTGCAACATCTTTGCGCTCTCAGATGAATGTCAGCACTGCTCTGTCAGAATCTGCGCCACAAATTCACCAACAAATCGCCCATGCACCTCTACCTGTTAGCCATCGCCGCGCTTCAAGGCGTGACCGAACTGTTCCCCATTTCCAGCCTGGGGCACAGCATCCTCATTCCTGCACTGTTCCATTGGCCGATCGACCGCACGGCGGACTGGTTTCTACCCTTCATCGTTGTGCTGCATCTCGGCACGGCCACGGCGCTGCTGATCTACTTCTGGCGCGATTGGGCGCAGCTGATCGGCGGCTGGCTGCGCGCGGGTGGCAAGGCGTCCAACCCGGACGCCCGCTTGCTGTGGCTGATCATTGTGGGCACGATTCCGGCGGGCTTGCTCGGCCTGCTGCTGGCGCACAAGATCAAGGCGCTGTTCGGGGGTTTCACTTTTGCCGCCATCGCGCTCATGCTCAACGGCCTGCTGCTGCTCGGCGGCGACTTTCTCAAGCACCGGCGCGGGCTGGTCGATCTGCCGAAGCTGGGATGGTCGCGTGCCTTTCTGGTGGGCTTGGCGCAGGCGTTGGCGCTGATTCCCGGTTTTTCGCGCTCAGGCGCCACCGTGGTTGCCGGCCTGGGACTGGGGTTGAACTATGCCGATTCAGCGAAGTTTTCGTTTTTGCTCGCCACTCCCATCATCGCCGCAGCCGGGGTGCTGGAGACACCCAAATTGCTGCACGCCGGGGTGCCGCACGCACTGCTGGGCGCCATCGCTGTCGCCGGGGTGTTGGCGGGAGTGTTCGCCTGGCTATCCACCTGGTTTCTGATGCGCTGGTTCACCGACCATGAGATAAAGGCGCTGCGGCCCTTCGGCATCTACTGCCTGCTGCTCGGCGCCATCGCCTTACTTGTGGGTTGAACGCGCGCGCCGCAGCAGGGCCTGCACCGCAGCGACCCGCCTGCGGCTGACCGGCAGAGTGTCTGGCACGCCGTGCAGGTGCAGGCTCCAGGCGCCGGCATCAGCGTCGGCGCCTCCGTCCTCGTGCGCACGCGCGAAACCATCCGCTGGATTGGCCGGCCGCTCCAGACTGCGGATTGCTGGGGCTGCGACCAGAGCGCCGCGATGGATGCGCACGAAATGCTCCGGATGGCGCAGCTCCAGATCGGCCAGGGAGATGTCCACCAGGTACTGCTGCTGCGCGGTCTGCACGGCGGTGTACTTGGACTCTGCACGGCAGTAAAGAATCTCCGTCAATGGCACGCGCTTGAGCGCTCCGTGGTCTTGCACGGTCAGATAAACCGTATCGACCGCGGGCGCCGACGGCTGCGCCGCACCTTGCGCACGCAGCCACAGCGTGGCCTTGCCCATGGCCTGCGCCAGGCGTTCGCGCCGCACCGGCTTGGTGAGATAGTCGATTGCCGACACGCCAAACGCATCGAGTGCGTGTTCTTCATGCGCAGTGACAAACACAATGGCGGGGTGATGCATGCCCGGATCTCCAGCCAGCCGTCGCGCCAAATCCATCCCGTTCTGACCCGGCATCTGGATGTCGAGCAGCAGCACGTCATAGCGGTGCGCGCGCAACAGGGCCCAGGCCTCTGCGGCGTCAGCGGCTTCGTCCACTGCGGCCTGCGCGGTCTCGGGCAGCTCAGCAAGCAGGCGGCGCAGGCGGCTGCGCGCCAGCGGTTCGTCGTCGATCAGGAGCACGTTCATAACGGCAAGCGTAGTCGCGCGCGCCAGCGGGCCACGCCATCCTCCACCACCTCGCCCTGATCCACCTCGGCGGCAATGTCGTACAGCAGATGCAGGCGCTGGCGGATATTGCGCAGCGCGGTGCCGGTGCCGACGCCATTGCGGCGCGGTGCGGCCGCGTCGTTCATCGTCGGCAGATCGTTGCGCACGGTGACCTCGATCTGCCCCAGGCGCCGCCCCACGTCGATGTCGATCTGCACCGGGCGGCTGCTGCGCTCCACGCCATGCCGCACCGCGTTTTCCACCAGCGGCTGCAAGGTGAGCGTGGGGATTCGAATCTGCAGCAGCGTGTCATCCACCGTCCATCGCACCTGCATGCGCGCGCCGAAGCGCACCGATTCGATATCGAGATAGCGCCGCGCCAGATCGATTTCCTGCTCCAGGCTGACCAGCGTGCCGGGCTTGCCCACGCTGGCGCGGAACAACTCGGCCAGATCGTCCAGCACGGCTTCGGCACGCTCGGGCTGCTCGCGCACCAGGGCGCTGGCGGCGTTCAGCGTGTTGAACAGAAAGTGCGGGCGGATGCGGGCCTGCAATTCACTCAGCCGCGCCTGCATGTCGATCGGGGTGAAGGCGCGGGCGCGCAGTTGCAAGTAATGCACGAACACCAGTGCCAGCGCCGCACCCGCCAGCGCCGCCTGCCAGGGCCGCTGCGCCGCCCCTGGCGCCAGCGCGGCAAACAAGGGCTGCACCATCAAATTCAGCCCCAACGCGGACACGCCGCCCAACGCCGCAGCCACGCCCAGCACGACAACGGTGCCGCGCAGGCGCCAGAGCCGCTGCGTCATGCACATCAGCGCCAGCCACAGCAAGGCCGCGGGCTCCACCCAGGAGAGCAACAGGAGCATCTCGATATGGCCATCGCCTAGAGGCAAGCGCATCAGCAGCACGAGCGCCAGCAGCGCGTTGAGCGCCGCCAGTGCGCGCACCAGGCTGCCAGCGCCACAGATATCGAGACGCACTGCCGTATCGTTTTGTGTGACGGGTTCTGCCATGTCCCTGGTGTTGCAGGCCGAATCTGCAAGGCTTCTCTAAAATTGACCGTTTCCGACATTGGCGCTGCGACGCCACACTGCGAAGTCTCCCCATGCACGATCAATTCGAACACAAGCAGCAAGCCTGGTCCGCGCGTTTCTCCGAGCCGGTCAGCGCTCTGGTGCAGCGCTACACCGCCTCAGTGGGTTTCGACCAGCGGCTGGCGCTGTTCGACATCAAAGGATCGCTGGCGCATGCCACGATGTTGTGCGAGCAGGGCATCCTCCGTGCGGAAGACCTGGCCTCAATCGAGCGCGGCATGGCGCAGATCCGCGCCGAAATCGACTCAGGCGCATTCGAATGGAAGCTCGAACTCGAAGACGTCCATCTCAACATCGAAGCTCGCCTGACCCAGCTCGCGGGCGACGCAGGCAAGCGCCTGCACACCGGCCGCAGCCGCAACGACCAGGTGGCCACCGACATCCGCCTGTGGTTGCGCGACAGCATCGATCAGAGCATCGATCAGCTCCGCGCGCTGCAGCACGCGCTGGTGCAACTCGCCGCGCAGCATGCCGACACCATCATGCCCGGCTTCACCCATCTGCAGGTGGCGCAACCGGTGAGTTTCGGCCACCATCTGCTGGCGTATGTGGAAATGTTCGGCCGCGATGCCGAACGTCTGCATGACTGCCGGGGCCGCGTCAATCGCCTGCCGCTGGGCGCTGCCGCGCTGGCCGGCACCACCTTTCCGATCAACCGCCCACGCGTGGCCGAACTGCTGGGCTTTGACGGCGTGTGCCAGAACTCGCTCGACGCCGTGAGCGATCGCGACTTCGCCATCGAGTACAACGCCGCTTGCGCGCTGATCATGGTGCACATCAGCCGCTTCAGCGAAGAGCTGGTGCTGTGGATGAGCCCGGCCTTCGGCTTCATCGACTTGGCCGACCGCTTCTGCACGGGGTCGAGCATCATGCCGCAGAAAAAAAACCCGGATGTGCCTGAACTCGCCCGCGGCAAGACCGGCCGCGTCGCTGGTCATCTGATGAGCCTGCTCATGCTGATGAAAGGCCAGCCCTTGGCCTATAACAAGGACAACCAGGAAGACAAAGAACCGCTGTTCGATACCGCCGACACCGTGATCGACACCCTGCGCATTTTCACCGACATGGTGGGCGGCATCCGCGTCAAGGCTGATGCGATGGAGCGCACCGCGCTGCAGGGCTACTCCACCGCCACCGACCTGGCCGACTATCTCGTGAAGAAGGGGCTGCCTTTCCGCGACGCGCACGAGGCGGTGGCAAAAGCCGTGCGATTTGCGGTGGAACGTGGCATTGGCCTGGAAGACATCAGCCTGAACGATCTACGCAGTTTTTCGCCGCTCATCGGAGAAGACGCGCCCGAAGCGCTCAAGCTGCAGGGCTCGCTCGCCGCGCGCGACCATCTCGGCGGCACGGCGCCGAACCAAGTGCGCGCGCAGGTGGCGCGCTGGCAGGCGACGCTCGGCGACGCGTAAAGCGAAGCGATCAGGCGCGCGGCAGCGTCACGCCGTGCTGGCCCTGATACTTTCCGCCGCGATCCTTGTAGCTGACCTCGCAGACCTCGTCGCTCTCGAAGAACAGCACCTGCGCGCAGCCCTCTCCCGCGTAAATCTTGGCGGGCAGTGGCGTGGTGTTGCTGAACTCCAGCGTCACATAGCCTTCCCACTCGGGCTCGAACGGCGTGACGTTGACGATGATGCCGCAGCGGGCATAAGTGCTCTTGCCCAGACAGATGGTGAGCACGTTGCGCGGGATGCGGAAATACTCCATCGTCCGCGCCAGCGCAAAGCTGTTGGGCGGGATGATGCACACGTCGCCATGAAAATCGACAAAGGACTTTTCATCGAAGTTCTTCGGATCGACGATGGTGCTGTTGATGTTGGTGAAGATCTTGAATTCGTTGGCGCAACGGATGTCGTAGCCATAGCTCGACGTGCCATAGCTGATGATGCGATGCCCGCCGACTTCGCGCACCTGCGCGGGCTCGAACGGCTCGATCATCGCCGTGTTTTGCGCCATGCGGCGGATCCACTGATCGGATTTGATGCTCATGATGTCGGGGCAGCCTGGCTCAACCGGACTGCTGTAATAAGGCAGATAGGCGCAACCATACCGCACCCGCCGAGGCGTCGATCTGCACCCGCTTGCGCCGGGCGGTCAGGCCGCTCTTGAGTTGCACGGCGCGGCGCGGCAAATCGCAACATTGCGCCAAGTAATCGGTCAACGCCGCATTGGCCTTGCCGTCCACCGCAGGCGCGCCCAGCCGCACACGCAAAGCCCCGCCATGCTCGCCGTCCACTTCGGTGCGGCGCGCATTGGGCACGACATGCACATCAAGCTGGCAAGCAGCACCGGCGGGGTGAAGCCAGGCGGGATAGCGGTCCGAGGAAGGCATGCGGAATGCGGAAATAAAAAAACCCGGGCGGTCAGCCCGGGCTCAATTGCACTGAATGCTCAGGGCTTGCTGGTCGGAAACGGCCAGGCCGCTTGCGGATTCAGCTTGGTTTGCACGGTCGCTGCCTTTTTGGCAGGAGCAGCTGCAGCCTTCTTCGCCGGTGCGGCCTTCTTCGCCGGTGCGGCTTTCTTGGCAGGCGCGGCCTTCTTCGCCGGTGCCGCTTTCTTCGCCGGTGCCGCTTTCTTCGCAGGTGCAGCCTTCTTAGCAGGCGCGGCCTTCTTCGCAGGAGCAGCCTTCTTCGCCGGTGCCGCTTTCTTCGCCGGTGCCGCTTTCTTCGCCGGTGCCGCTTTCTTAGCAGGCGCAGCCTTCTTCGCCGGTGCGGCTTTCTTCGCAGGCGCGGCCTTCTTCGCCGGTGCGGCTTTCTTCGCAGGCGCGGCCTTCTTCGCCGGTGCAGCTTTCTTCGCAGGCGCGGCCTTCTTCGCCGGTGCCGCCTTCTTCGCGGGTGCGGCCTTCTTCGCCGGTGCTCCTTTCTTCGCGGGCGTCGCTTTCTTCGCCGGTGCCGCTTTTTTT
>JAQTVS010000127.1 GCA_028706735.1 Thiomonas sp. | reverse complement strand
CGCTCTTCCGATCTAGCCGTGCGCATCCGCGGCCTGCCGCCCTCCACCGACCCGGCGGTGGCCACGGTGTCGGCGCTGCACTTCGTGCGCCTGCTCGATGATGGGGCGGTGCCCGTGGGCATCGCCATCGGCGCGCACTTCGACTGGTACCTGCCGCGTGCTTCGGCCTACGGCGCGGGGTTCGGGATGATGAACAGTTCGCCGTTCGGCGCCTCGGCGCAGGCGGCGTATCAGTCCGGTGCGCTGTGGAGCAATGCCGAACTGAGCGAGCTCTCGGCCTTTCAGCAGCATGTGCGCCTGAGCGCCATCGAACACTTGCGCGGCGACGGCCAGCGGCTGAACGCCTCGGTGCTGGCGCATACCGAATACGCCGAACTCTCGCGCGAAGAGGGCGACGGCGGCGAGCCCCCGCGCTTTCAGTGCCGCTATATCGCCATCGGCACCGCCGTGGCCTACGAGCGCAACCGTCCGCTGCGCACCCGAGTCTCCCCCACATTCAGCCTGGCCGACCGCCAGCTCGAAGCCCCTCGCTCCCAACCCTAGGAAACCACCATGGACGATAGAACCGCATTGCCTCAAACCGAACCCCCCGCCGGGCCCGCCGCCGAGCAACTCGCGCCCCACGCCGTCGAGCGGCTCAAGGGCCTGCGCGCCCAGGGCAGCCATGAGGGCATTTTCACCTCCGACCTGTCGGTGAATGAATTCGTCATGGTGCGCCAGGCTGGGTTCGAGCCGTTGGGCCTGGTGGTCGGCTCCTGCGTCTATCACCTCGGCATTCAGTATGGCCAGTGGTCCACCAGCATGGAGATGGACGTGCTGTCGCAAGCCATGTATCAGGCGCGCGAACTCGCCATGAGCCGCATGGAGCAGGAGGCCATTCTGCTGCGCGCCGACGGCGTGGTCGGCCTGCGGCTGGAGGTCAAGCGCATGGAGTGGGACAAAGACATTCTGGAGTTCATGGCCATCGGCACCGCCATTGCGCACCGCACCGGCGACCCCGGTTTCAAAGGCGTGGGCGGCAAGCCCTTCACCTCCGACTTGTCAGGGCAGGATTTTTGGATGCTGCTCAAGTCGGGCTACCGGCCGATGGAAATGGTCATGGGCTCGTGCGTCTATCACGTCGCCCACCAGGGTGCGCTGCGCTCGCTCGGCAATCTGGGCAACAACGTGGAGCTGGCGCAGTTCACCCAGGCCATGTACGACGCCCGAGAACTGGCGATGGAGCGCATGCAGCACGAAGCTGCCGCCGCGCAGGCCGACGGCATCACCGGCGTGCAGTTGCACGAAGGCTCGCACAACTGGCAGCCGCATGTCATCGAGTTCTTCGCCGTGGGCACCGCGGTGAAGGCGATGGAGCAGGCCGACGCGCTGGTGGATGCGCTCAACCCGCAACTCGTCATTCCAGTGAACGACTGAACGACCATTTACCTGAAGGAGAACTCTCATGACTATGTTCAAACACGCCGCCGAAATTCTCGAAGCCCGCGTCAATACCTTTCTCAATCACGCCGACGACCCGGCGCAGACGCTGGATCTGTCTTACGAAAAAATGATCACTACGCTGCAGGACACCAAGCGGCACCTGGCCGATGTGATCACCGAACGCATCTCGCTGGAAAACCAGATGACTGCCGCCAAGCACGATGCCGACAAGGCCGAAGCCGACGCCCGCATGGCGCTGCAGGCGCAGCGCGAAGACCTGGCGCGCGCCGCTTTGGGCGAAAAGCAGGCCGCGCAGCAAAAGATCGACTCGCTGCAACAGGCGCACGACAGCGTGGCCGCCCAGGCCGAGAAGCTCACCGCCTACGAGAGCAAGCTGCAGGACCGCATTGAACAGTTCCGCACGCAGAAGGAAGTGATGAAAACCCAGATGGCCGCCGCCAGCGCCGAGGTCGGCGTGTCGGAATCTCTCACCGGGCTGGGCACGGGCCTGGCTGATGCCGGCGACGCCATGCGCCGCGCGCAGGACAAGACGTCCCAGATGCAGGCCAAGGCCGAAGCCATGGAAGGCATGACCGAGGCCGGCATCCTCAGCGATCCGCTGGACCAGCGCGACAGCACCGAGAAAGCGCTCGACAAGCTGCGCACCTCCACCGGGGTGGACGCCGATCTGGCCCGGCTCAAAGCGGAGATGGCGTCCGCAAAGTGAGCGCTGCTGGTCAGAAGCGCTGACCGCCCGGGCGTGCCTGCGCCCAAACGGCGGGCTCCTGCGCGCGCGCTGCGTTTGCGGCATACTGCGTCGGCAAAAAACCCCACAAGACGAGGAGGCACCGTATGCATTCCACCCGCCGCGCCGCGTTGCGCATTGCCTTCGCCGCAGCCATCGGCGCCAGCCTCATCGGCCTGTCCCCGCTGGCCGCCGCGCAGCAGACGCAGAACCCCGATGCCGTCAAGGTGCTTGCCGAAATGGGCAAGGCCACAATCATCACTGAGGGCAAGGGGCCGCGTGTGCTCAACATCTTTTTCGACGCCAACTGTCCGTATTGCCACGAGTTGTACACCGCGCTGCGCCCCAAGGTGGGCAAGGACGGCCTGGAGATTCGCTGGGTGCCGGTCGCGGTGCTCACTCCCACCAGCGTGACCAAAGGCGCGGCCATCCTGCAGGCGCCCAACAGACTCAAAGCCTTCCAGGACAACGAGAACACTTATGGCAAAGGCCCCACAGGGCAGGGCGGCGGCATCGCCCCGGCCACCAAGGTTTTGCCCGCCACCAGCGCCATTCTCAACGCCAACAACGCCCTGCTCGAAGCCACCAAGTCACCCGGAGTGCCCACCATGCTCTATCGCGACAAACAGGGGGACGCCATGCTGGTGGTCGGCCCGCCCGATGCACAGCAACTCAAGGACATCCTCGCGAGCGTGAAATGAGGTACCGGCGCCCAGGTTCAACTGATGCCATCTCGGTTGTGGGCGAGAGCACCGTAAGGCTTCCTGTGGACCGCGCTTAGTAATTTCATAGCAAATTTTGAAGAAACTTTAAGTAACAAAAGCACGATCGTTCTTTTATCGTTCTCCCCCGTGGCATTCGAAAGCCACGGCCATGTTGCAAGGCGTGGCCAATCCAGTCAGGAGGACGTTGTCATGAAGTGCATCAAACCCCTGTTTGCCATCGGCCTATTCGGCTTGGCGGCAGGTTTCGGTCTCACGTCGGCGAATGCGCAGAACACCCATGCGGATCACGCAGCAATCGGCGTGCATGGCCCGAGCCCGCAAGTGATTCGCGGCCTTTATCTTGTGAAGATTTCAGGCTGCAATGATTGCCACACCCCCGGCTATGCCGAAAGCGGCGGGAACACCCCCCAGGCAGCCTGGCTCACCGGCAGCGCAGTAGGTTTTCAAGGGCCATGGGGAACCACCTATCCAACTAATCTGCGGTTGTCCATGCTGCGTCTCAGCGAGGCGCAGTGGTTGCAATCAGCACGCCAGCCCATGCGGCCACCAATGCCTTGGTTCGCATTGCGCGACATGTCGGACGATGATCTCCGGGCGGTTTACGCCGCAGTTCGCTTCCTCGGCACCGCAGGGGAGGCGGCGCCTACCTTCGTGCCGCCAGGGCAGACGCCAAAGGGCCAGTTCATCGATTTCGTTCCCCACTCCGCGTCTGCGGTGTACAGCGCGAAGTAACGCCCAGACCCGCCTCTTTGAGCGGGTTGTCATTCACATTGAAAGATTTCAAATGGATAACTACATCCGTGACTTCATTTATCGTGGGTCTGAACATGTGGGGCCTTCACACAGAGTGCTCCCGGTTGCAGGCGCAGAGCGGTTTGACGTCTATCTTGCTCTGCACAAGGCAGTGCGAGAGAGTGTTCAATCGTCGCTTTCAGCGCTGTGCCGAGCTGCGTCGGCGGCCAGCGCCGAACTCCGCAGCGTGTTCGGCGGCGCCGAGGTCGCTATTGATCTGGCCGAGGCTGTTGCGGATTTGGAGCAGAGGCACCTGCATCCTCTGATCGAGTCGCTGTCACCGGAGTTGACGCGCCACGCTGCGGTGGATCATGTGGAAGGATCAACCGCGGCGCGCGAGCTGTGCCAGCGTTTGCAGGCACTGCGCAATCGGCCAGACGGAACCGAGTTGCGCGGGGAAATGGCAGTGCTCGAAAGTGACTTTGCCGCATACAGCGCAGACGTCACCTGTCATATGCAGCGTGAACGCGAGGCACACAACCCGCTGTTGTGGCTGCACGAAAGCGACGAGGAACTCCAAGGTTTGCAGCGCCGCATGATCGACGACGTGCCGCTGCACCTGCGTTGCACTCTGGCTGCGTGGATGGCGCGCTCGGTCCGCCCTGCTGACCGTCCTGCGCTGGTGGCGGCGGTACGTCATAAAGTGCCGACCCAAGCCTACGACATGCTGCTCGATCAATTGCAGATGCAGTCCTGCCCCGCGTCTGCACCTTTTGTGCACACCATCTGAGCGGCGGTTGTGCTGTTTATTTCATTTTGTTGAGTCCGATTTGCCTATTGGAGAGTCCCATGTTTGCCATTGAATCTCATACCGATCTTTTACCTCTCGCGCAGCAATCGCTCAGCCGAGTGGATCTTTATCGTCCAATCCACAAGGCGCTGCGCCTCTATATGTTCGATGTGCTGCGTGCGCTGGGCAGCCTCGACCCGGATGACCCGCAGGAGCTCGACGTCATCATGATGCGCACCGCGCGACTTCTCGACCAATTCGCGGCACATCTGGCGCATGAGAATGCGTTTCTTCACCCGGTGATTGCCCGTACCGGGGGCGAGGAGGCATCGGTCACGGCCCGAGAGCACGATGAGCACTGCCGAGCCATCGCCGCTCTGCGCGAACGCGTGCGGGATCTGAGCACGTGTCCGGCGCGCGCGCGTCATGCGTTGGCCTCCTGCATTTATCGTGAGCTCACTTTGTTCATTGCGGACAACCTTTGGCACATGCAGATCGAGGAGGCCGAGAACAACGCCGCCTTGTGGCAGTTGCTGGATGACGAGGGCCTCCACGCGCTGCATGCGGAGTTGCTGGCGCATGTGAAACCCGAGAGCCTGGAGGACATCCTGCCCTGGATGGTCCGGGCGCTCAATCCCCAGGAGCTGGCGGACTTGTATCGAGGCATGCGAGCCAGTGCTCCCCTGCCGAACTTCCATGCCGCGCTGGAGTTGGCGCGATCAATACTGGATGCGTCGAGTTTCAGCAAGCTGATGCGGGCAATCGGTCTCCATCCGCAGACGCTCGCGGCTTGAAATGCTCAGGCTGACTCGGCCATTTGCTGCAGCAGGATCGGGCGCATGACCACCAGGCGAAAACGCCCGCGCCCGGTTTTTTCCAGGTGGATGCCGCGCGGTTGTTCGTCGAGTCGACGCTGAAGCAGGATCAGCCGGGCTTCGAGGTTGTCGGTGATGTCGGGCAATCCAAGATCGGGATCAAGTCGCAGCTCCTTATTGCTGAAATCGATCCGTTTGTCAGCCACATAGTCACGAAGCAGTCGCATAAAAATCGAGCCGGCTACACCTTTGATGAGGTAGTGCCCGTCAAGAAATACGCTGTTATTCCCTGGAAAATAGCGAATATTCAGCGGCTGGGCATTGGTGGCAGAGGCGGCACGCACAGCAGAGACTGGCTCCGCGCTGTCTTCTTCGCTGCGGATTTGCAGCAGCGTCATGGATTGGGCAAGCTGTTGAGCGAGTACGACCAGGGTGTCCTCGTCATCGGCATCGAAGCGCAGTTCGCGCTCGCTTTCCGTAAAGAGGACGCCCAGCAGTTGGCCACGATGGCAAAGCGGTACAGCGATCTGGCTCTGGGCTTGAGGCAAGCCGGGCAACGGAATTTCGGTTTCCAGGGAGTTGGGGTCGACGGACGACAAACCGGCCCTGACCGCCTGACTATAGGCATAGTCTTGTGTGTAGTGACCGATTCGGATGGGAGTGCGCTGCTGCGCGGCCACGCCGATCACGCCTTCACCCAAGATAATTTCTGCGCCAACGCCACTATGAGCGTAGCCGCAACTGGCGAGGGTGTAGAGCACATGACGATTCGGGTCGAGCAGCATCACCATCGAGTGACGAAAGTCGAGCAACTGCTCAAGTCCGGTCAGCAGGGCGGCGGTGAGATCAGAAAGATCATTTGCGGCCTGCATGCGGGCGCCTAGCAACCGCAGAGCCTCAAGCCGACAGCAAGGTGCAGAATCGACCGGCAGGACTGCGCCGGGCACGACTTCAATTTCCAGCACGTGATACACATCGGAGCCAAGCAGCCGAAACACTTTGGCCATGCCACTATGCGACGCAATTCCCGCAAGTCGCGCCTTCATCGATTCAAACAGCGGCCCTTCGTTTTCGGTGCGCAGGTAAGTCAGCGCCAGTCGATAGTTGGCGCCAGTATCCGGGTGGATGACTTGTACGGTTACGCGGGGGTTGGCCAGGATGTTTTCGCGTGTCTTGTTGAAAAATTGGTACGACAAGGCGACGTGATTGGTATCCACATAATGCACATGCGACACAAAAGTCACATTGGGCGTGCCATCCTCCGCACATGACGCAAGCGCTGCAGGAATGATGCCTTCAAGGCAGGGGCGAATGGCAGCGAGGGTGACGGTCATTGGCCTGCTTTCCCGGCATGGTCACGCTGACAGCGCGTGACCTGCAAGCGGCCCCGGCGTCTGTTCGTAAAGCGCGGTGGGTTGGAGCATCAAGCGCACGTTCGCTTCTTCAGGCTTTCCCAGCGCGGCCTGCAAGAGTGCATTTTTCGATCCACCCATGATGGCATCGACTTCAGCCGTGAACTCTCGGAGGTAGCGCTCTATGGCTGGACGGTCATCAATCCGGGTGGGTAGCAGCTTTGCCTGGATCGCTTTGATCTGGAGGGTGCGATGTGTACTGGGTCGGGTGAAAGTCACGGCGACGGGTTGTCCTGCACGCAGATCATTGAGCAAGGGAATGACCTTGGCAGCGATGAGAAAAAGCTCCAGGCAGTCGCTGCTCGCATTCAGCCTGCAACCCAGCGCCCGCCCCACGCTGGGGACGCGCTGCGCATTTGCAGACGCGAGAATGATCGACACCCCGCTCTGGATGAATCTGGCATGGTCTACACCAAGTGTGATCGGGTGACGTAACAAGGCCACGACGCCTCCGTTCGTGTTGAATAATGCTCACAGGGCGCGTCGCCTCTGCGTTTTTCGAGCCCACACGATAAATCTTGCCATTCCGACTGTAAAGAGACGGAGCGTCCGAGTTTTCAGGATCGAAAATTCAGTCGGTGCTGCTTACTGCGCTTGGCGCAGAACGGTCACGATAGCATCGTGAGGCAGCAAACCGACGATCAGGTGGGCGCGGCCGTTGGCGGTGCGATAGAGCATCACCGGGAAGGCATGCAGTCCCGCCTGCTGCATGAGCGCGGCATTGGCCTGCAGACGCTGCGCCACCTCTGCATTGGGGTGCTCCAGCGGGCGAATGCCGCCGGCCGGACTGTTGCCGAAGTTCCAGTCATCCTCGTTTTTGTGGAACGCCGCCAGCGGGTCGGGCGCGCTGAGGATGGCGGCCGCCTTGCCCGGGCTGCTGGCTTCGAGTTGTCCTACCGGAATCCAGCGCAATTGCAGGCCTGCTTTGCCCACCTCCGCCCGGGTGG
>JAQTVS010000126.1 GCA_028706735.1 Thiomonas sp. | reverse complement strand
GATTCCGCGCAGGACGCCCTGCTGCACGCCGAAGCCCTGTGCGCCGCCCGCGGGGTGCGGCTCACACCGCTGCGGCGCCGGGTGCTGGAACTGGTGCAGTCGCGCACCGAGGCGGTCAAGGCCTACGACCTGCTCGCCCAGCTCTCCACCGAAGATCACGCCGCCAAGCCGCCCACGGTCTACCGCGCGCTGGATTTTTTGCTGGAACAAGGGCTGGTGCACCGGGTGAACAGCCTGAATGCGTTTGTCGGCTGCAACCACCCGGACACGCCGCACCCTGCGCATCTGCTGCTGTGTTCACAATGCGGCCGCGTGGAAGAACTGCATAGCGACGCGGTGGACGCCGCCATCGCCCAGGCCGTGGCGGCCACCGGCTTTGTCGCCCGTCACGCCCGGCTGGAAGTGCAAGGGCTGTGCGCGGCCTGCGCCGCCGCAGCAAACCCGGCCTGATTCGGCGGCCTGATTCGGCGGCCCGCTTCAGCCCGCAGGCTTGAGGCTGTAGAGGCGCGCCAGCGTCAGCCCCAGGCCAAGCAAGGCGCCCAGGGTGAGCCACAGGCGTAGTTGCAAAAACCACGCGGGCCAGGGCAGTTGTTTGCGCAGCATCACGTCCGCCCCGTAAGCAATGGCCAGGCCGATGAACAGCCCGGTCATGCCGTAGACCCAGTTCGAGGCCCAGGTCATGCGCCAGGCCCACAACGGCAGCACCACGCCCCAGCCCAGCAGCAGCCAAGAGCGTTGCACCTGCCCCTCGGGCAGCACAAATGCCGCGCCCCAATACAGCGCGCCAAGAAACGCCAGAACGGCCGCCGCGTACTGCGCCTGGATCACGACCACGGCGGTCAGCGAGGTTTCGGGTGCAACCCAGGCCGCCAAGCCCAGGGCGATGAACGGAATCAGCCCGGCAAGGCCAAGCGCGTAGGCGGTAGATTTCATCAAGAGGTCTCCGGAGGATGCAGGGCAGGATGGACTGCCGGGATTGTCGCCGCGACCGCTGCGCGGCCGACTGCGGCAGCGCAAACGAGGCGTTCAAACTCCAGCGGCATGCGCTTGCTGATCGGCGTGATACGAAGATCTGACGAGTGCACCCACGGCGGCGTGGGTGAAGCCCATCGCCAACGCCTCGCGCTCGAACATCGAGAAGGTGTCGGGATACACATAGCGGGCCACCGGCAAGTGATGCCCGGTGGGCGCGAGGTACTGGCCGATGGTGAGCATGTCGATCTGGTGCGCGCGCATATCGCGCATCACGTCGAGGATTTCGTCATCGGTTTCGCCCAGGCCCACCATCAGCCCGCTTTTGGTGGGAATGCCGGGATGGCGCGCCTTGAAGTCGGCCAGCAGCTTGAGCGAATGCGCATAGTCGGCGCCGGGGCGGGCCTGCTTGTAGAGCCGGGGCACGGTTTCGAGGTTGTGGTTCATCACGTCGGGCAGACCGGCGGCGAACAGGTCGAGCGCCTTGTCCAGGCGGCCGCGGAAATCGGGCACGAGCACCTCGATCTGCGTGCCGGGCGACAGCGCGCGGGTCGCCTGGATGCAGTCGACGAAATGCTGCGCGCCACCGTCGCGCAGATCATCGCGGTCCACGCTGGTGATGACCACATAGCGCAACTTCATGGCGGCAATGGCGCGCGCCAGGTTGCCTGGCTCCTCGGTGTCGAGCGGATCGGGACGGCCGTGGCCCACGTCGCAGAACGGGCAGCGGCGGGTGCATTTGTCGCCCATGATCATGAAGGTGGCCGTGCCCTTTCCAAAGCATTCGCCAATGTTCGGACAACTGGCCTCTTCGCAGACGGTCACCAGCTTGTGTTCGCGCAGCAGGCCCTTGATGGCATAGAACTGCGACGAGGGCGCCGCCGCCTTCACCCGAATCCAATCCGGCTTGCGCAGCGGCGCGTGCTCGGCAACGATTTTGATGGGAATGCGCGCGGTCTTGGCCTGGCCTTTTTGTTTGATCGAGGGATCGGCAAGCGGCGGGGTCGGCGTGGTCATGGAGCAATCTGGATGTTGAACGTCAGGCGGCAATGGTAGGCCCGCCGTCAGACGCCTGCCACAGGGCGGCGAATTCTTCGGCGAAGGCTGCCGCCACCTGCGCCACTGTGGCCTGCACGCCCAGGCTGGCCATGTCGATGGTGCGCAGCCCCGGATAGCCGCAGGGGTTGATCCAATCAAACGGCTCCAGGTCCATCGCCACATTGATGGCCACACCGTGATAGGTGCAGCCATTGCGCACCTTCAGCCCAAGCGCGGAAATTTTTTCACCACTGGCGAGATAGATCCCCGGCGCACCGGGCTTGCGTTCACCCGCAATGCCCCAGCGCGCCAGGGTGCGGATGACCGCCTCTTCGATGCGCCGCACGGTGTCGCGCACCATCCAGCGATGGCGGCGAATGTCAAGCAGCAGGTAGATGACCGCCTGCCCGGGGCCGTGAAACGTGACCTGCCCGCCCCGGTCGGTCTGCACCACCGGCACGGCATGCGGCGCCAGCAGATGCTCGGGCTTGCCGGCCTGCCCCAGGGTGAACACGGGCGGATGCTCCAGGCCCCAGAGCTGGTCGGGCGTGGCGTCGGTGCGCGCAGCGGTGAAGGCGCGCATCGCGTCCCAGGTGGCTGCATAGTCCTGACAGCCCAGCCATTGCAATGGGGGCGCTGCATCAGGCGCGCAGTCGCTGGGGTTCATGCTAAGGTTGCTTTGGGTCGCGGCGTTCAAAATAAAAGCACATCAGGGAGACAACCGAAGACCGCGGCAAATGCGGCTTCGATCCACAGGAATTGTCCTGCATCCGCATGCGTTTCACACCACCAAGTTCCACGACCCACATTCGCACAGCACATCAGATCCGCGTCTTTCTGCGTGCCTGGGCGCGCGATCCGATGGGCATTGCCGCCGTGCTGCCGTCCGGGCGGCAGCTCAGCCAGAAAATGCTCAAGCCGCTGTCGCTGCTGTCCGATACCGACCCTGCCAGGCAACGCGTCATCGAACTCGGCGCGGGCACCGGCGCGTTCACCCGTGCGCTGATCGATCATGGGCTGCACGCGCGCAATCTGCTGGTGGTCGAGCGCGACGCCGCGCTGCACGGCCTGCTGCGCCAGCGCTTTCCCGATCTTCAGGTAATCCAGGCCGATGCCCGCGCACTGCGCACCGCGGCGCAAGCGTCAGGCTATCTGCTGGGCGGACCGGCGGACGCGGTCATCAGCGGCCTCGGGCTGCTGTCCATGCCGCGCGCCACGCAGCGCTCCATCCTGAACGAGGCGTTTTCTGTGCTGCGGCCCGGCGGTTGTTTTGTGCAGTTCACCTATGGTCATGCCAGCCCGGTGTCGCGCGCCCTGCGCGACGACCTGGGGCTGCATGTGCGCCGCGCCGGCCTGGCTTGGCGCAACGCACCACCAGCCTCGGTTTTCGTTTACCAGCGCGCTTTTACAGCCCCTCACACCTGCAACGCACCGAGCGCGACACAATAGATGTGCGTTGATGCTGCCGCCCCGCCGCGGGCGGCGATGGATTGGGGAAGCACGCCGTGGCTGGATTTTTTATCTCGCTCATCATCTATCCCTTCGCCGTGTACGGCCTGCGCCGGTTTTTCACCGAACGCCTGGGGATGGAGAGCAATATCGGATTTCTGGTGTTTCTGCTCGCCAGCGTGGTGAGCTGGCTGGCCGCAGAAGCCGTGGGGCGCCTGTGAGGCGTGCGGTCAATTCGCGTGCGGATCGGCCGGATCCAAGGGGTCGGCCAGTTGACTGGGTGAGAAGCCGGACTTGGGCCCGATCATCTGCGCCCGAATGGCCGGATGCATGGCGCTCACCAGCCGCGACATGGAGCTGAGCTTGTTCGAGGTGTCACGCAGATGTTCGGCCAGACGGCTGGCGATGCCCAGCGCCAGCCGCGCCGCTGCCGCAGGGTGTTGCTCCACCAGCCGCTCCAAGGCTTGGCGGCTGAGTTCGGCAAGCGCCACATCGGAATAGGCCACGCAGCTCGCACTGCGCGGCGCGTCGAGCAGCACGCCCATTTCGCCGAACATTTGCCCCGCCTTGGCGATGGACACCACCAAGCTGTCGCCCTGGTGCATCGGCGCCTTTTCCACACTGACCTCGCCATACAGCAGCATCAGGATGGTGCCGTCATGCGTCTCGTCGTCCTGCTGGATGAAGCGCGTGCCAGCCTGCACCCAGCGCACCTGCATCAGGTTGGCGATGAGCACCGCGTCATCGGCGCTGAGGCGATGCCCCGGCTGCCGCAGGAGCAGTTGTGCAATGCGCGGCGCCCAGGTTGCGTGGTCGGTCCGGTTGGTGGCGCGATGGTCTGGCATGGCAATGCAAGCGTAATTTACCTATGGTAGGCCCGCAGGCACGGGGGCGCATCGGTCTTTACAATAACGACTTCCCAAGGGGCGTTGCAGCATCCGTTGCAGGGGGATTCCCCGGCAGATGCCAGGCTTGGGGGGAATCAACGGCGCTCATCCCTTCGCCCGCCTTGATGGCGCGCAATTCACCCGAGACCCCCATGCCCGCTGACGCCCCCACTCCCGCCCCGCCCCCCTTGCAACTCTCTGGTCTTGAGCCGCTGGCCATTGGCCCCGGTTCGCTGTTCGTCAACATCGGCGAGCGCACCAACGTCACAGGCTCCAAGGCCTTCGCCCGCATGATCCTGGCCGGAGAGTTCGACAAGGCGCTGGCCGTGGCGCGGCAGCAGGTGGAGAACGGGGCGCAGATCGTTGACGTGAATATGGACGAGGCCATGCTCGACAGCAAGGCGGCGATGGTGCGCTTTCTCAACCTGCTCGCCTCCGAGCCCGACATCGCGCGCGTGCCGGTGATGATCGACAGCTCGAAATGGAGCGTGATCGAGGCCGGCCTGCGCTGCGTGCAAGGCAAGGCGGTGGTGAACTCCATCTCCATGAAGGAAGGCGAGGCCGAGTTCATCCGCCAGGCCCGGCTGCTGCGCCGCTATGGCGCGGCCACCGTGGTCATGGCGTTCGACGAACAGGGCCAGGCCGATACCTACCGGCGCAAGATCGACATCTGTGCGCGCGCTTATCGCATCCTGGTCGAGCAGGTCGGGTTTCCGCCAGAGGACATCATCTTCGATCCCAATATCTTCGCCATTGCCACCGGCATCGAGGAACACAACAACTACGCGGTCGATTTCATCGAGGCCACGCGCTGGATCAAGGCCAACCTGCCTGGAGCCAAAGTGTCTGGCGGCGTGTCCAACGTGTCGTTCAGCTTTCGCGGCAACGAGCCGGTGCGCGAGGCCATCCACACCGTGTTCCTGTATCACGCCATCCAGGCGGGAATGGACATGGGCATCGTCAACGCCGGACAGATGGGCGTGTACGACGACCTCGATCCCGAGTTGCGCGAGCGGGTGGAAGACGTGGTGCTCAACCGCCGCCCCGACGCTACCGAACGTCTGCTTGATGTGGCCGAATCCGCGAAAGGCGCGGCCAAGGACGATACCGCCCGGCTGGCCTGGCGCGAGTTGCCTGTGCGCCAGCGCCTGAGCCACGCGCTGGTGCACGGCATCACCGACTTCATCGTCGACGATACCGAAGAGGTCTGGCAGGCCATTCGCGCCGAGGGCGGACGGCCGCTGCATGTCATCGAGGGCCCTTTGATGGATGGCATGAACGTGGTGGGCGATCTGTTCGGCGCGGGCAAGATGTTCCTGCCGCAAGTGGTGAAAAGCGCGCGGGTGATGAAGCAGGCCGTGGCGCATCTGCTGCCCTATATCGAAGCCGAGAAGCTGGAAATGCAGGCCGCAGGCTGCGACGTGCGCGCCAAGGGCAAGATCGTCATCGCCACAGTGAAGGGCGACGTGCACGACATCGGCAAGAACATCGTCACCGTGGTGCTCCAGTGCAACAACTTCGAAGTCGTGAACATGGGCGTGATGGTGCCCGCCAAGGACATATTGGCCCGCGCGCGAGAGGAAGGCGCCGACATCATCGGCCTGTCCGGTCTCATCACCCCGAGCCTGGAAGAGATGCAGCATGTGGCTGCCGAGATGCAGCGCGACGACTACTTCCGCAGCCGCAAGATGCCGCTGCTCATTGGCGGCGCCACCACCAGCCGGGTGCACACGGCGGTGAAAATCTCCCCGCATTACGAAGGGCCGGTGGTGTATGTGCCCGACGCCTCGCGCAGCGTGGGCGTGGCGCAGAGCCTGCTGTCCGATCAGGCTGCGGCCTACATCGCCGAGATCGAGGCCGACTACGAAAAGGTGCGCATTCTGCATGCCAACAAGCGCGTGACACCCCTGGTGCCGCTGGCGCAGGCGCGGGCCAACAAGGCGCAGATCGACTGGTCTGCCTATTCCCCGCCGACGCCCAAGTTCATCGGCCGCCGCGTGTTCCGCAACTACGATCTGAGCGAAATCGCCGCCGGCATCGACTGGGCGCCGTTCTTCCAGACCTGGGACCTGGCAGGCAAGTTTCCCGACATCCTCACCGATGAGATCGTTGGCGAGTCGGCGCGGCGCGTGTACAGCGACGCGCAGCGCATGCTCAAGCGGCTGATCGAAGGCCGCTGGCTCACGGCCAATGCCGTCATCGGCCTGTGGCCGGCCAACAGCGTGCATGACGACGATATCGCGCTCTACACCGACGAGAGCCGCAGCACCGAGCTGATGGTTTGGCATGGCCTACGGCAGCAGACCGAGCGCCCGGTGGTGGACGGCGTGCTGCGTCCCAACCGCGCCCTGGCCGACTACATCGCGCCCAAGGGTGTCGCGGCGGACTACATCGGCGTGTTCGCCGTGACCGCCGGGCTGGGCGTGGAGGCCAAAGAGAAGGCGTTTCTGGCTGACCTCGACGACTATTCCGCCATCATGCTCAAGTCGCTGGCCGACCGCTTGGCCGAAGGCCTGGCCGAGCGCATGCACCAGCGCGTGCGCACCGAGTTCTGGGCCTATGCGCCGGATGAATCGTTAAACAATGCCGAGTTGATTGCCGAAAAGTATCGCGGCATTCGCCCGGCGCCGGGCTACCCCGCCTGCCCCGAGCATTCGGTGAAAGGCGAGATGTTCACGGCGCTGCAGGCGCAGGACATCGGCATGTCACTGACCGAAAGCTGGGCCATGCTGCCCGCGGCCAGCGTGAGCGGCTTTTATTTCGCCCATCCCGAAGCGCAATACTTCAACGTCGGTGCGGTGGGAGATGACCAGAAGGCCGACTGGGAGCGCCGGGCTGGTCGGCCGTTGGCGTCGGTGGCGGTGCAGGCCGTGGCGCCCTCCGCTGCGTAATCGATTCCGGCAAGAAAAAAGCCCGCGTTTTCAGGCGCGGGCTTTTCCAGTCGGCGGTGGTGGTCCTCAGCCTGGGTGGCCGCCTCCGGACGTGGCCGGTTCCGGATGGGGGCCGCTTTGTCCAGCCTCCGCCTCGCGCAGCGCCTTGGCGCGCGCCTCGGCGTGGTGATCGGCGCCAATCATCATGTACATCGCGGGAACGACGAACAGGGTGAACAGGGTGCCGATGGACAGGCCGGCGGCGATGACCAGGCCCATGTTGAAACGGCTGACCGCGCCGGCGCCGGAGGCGGTGATCAGCGGCACCACGCCGAACACCATCGCCGCGGTGGTCATCAAAATCGGCCGCAGCCGCAGTCCGGCGGCAT
>JAQTVS010000125.1 GCA_028706735.1 Thiomonas sp. | reverse complement strand
GTTCGCAGACCGTGGAGACTCTTGGATGACGACACCCAATCTTCAAATCGCATCGGCTCTGTCGGTGCAAATCAATGGCGAGCCCGTGCAAACTTTCAGTGCCACACTGGCCAACCTGCTCGCAGAGCGCGGCTACGACGCAACGCAGGCCGTGGCCTGCGCGGTGAACCGGAATTTCGTCGCGCGCACCCTTTGGGCGCAACAGGTCTTGCAGCCGGGCGATGCCATCGAAGTGGTCAGCCCCGTCGTTGGAGGATGAAATGGATCTCGCAGACATGACGCAGACAGCCCCCGCGGCGCAACCCCATTCCGCCGTGCTGAGCCAGCCCGACCCCTTGCTGGTTGGCGGCGTCAGCCTGCACAGCCGCCTGTTTCTGGGCACCGCGCGTTATCCGGCGCCCAGCGTGCTCGCCGGGGCCGTGCAGGCCGCGCAGGTGGAGGTGCTCACCGTGTCGCTGCGCCGCCTCGCTCCAGAACGGCAGTCCGGGCAGGCTTGGTGGCAGCGCATCCGCGAGATGGGACGGCATCTGCTGCCCAACACCGCCGGTTGCCACTCTGCGGAAGAAGCCATCACTCTGGCGCAGATGGCGCGCGAAATTTTCGGCACCCACTGGATCAAGCTCGAAGTCATCGGCGACGACTACACCCTGCAGCCCGATCCGTGGGACACCGTGGCCGCCGCGCAAACCCTGGTGCGCGAAGGCTTCGCGGTGTTTGCCTACACCACGGATGATCTGGTCACTGCGCTCAAGCTGCGCGACGCCGGCGTGGCCGCCATCATGCCCTGGGCCGCGCCCATTGGCACCGGCGCCGGGCCGCGCAACCTGCCCGCGCTGCGCACCTTGCGCGAGCGCCTGCCCGACAGCGTTCTGGTGGTCGATGCAGGCATCGGCGCGCCGCACCACGCGGCGCAGGTGATGGAACTGGGCTATGACGCCGTGCTGGTGAACACCGCAGTGGCCGAGGCCGGCGACCCGGTGGCGATGGCCCGCGCCTTTGCTCACGGCGTCGAGGCCGGCCGACTGGCCCACCGCGCCCTGCCGATGCGTGAGCGCGAAGTGGCGCAAGCCTCCACCCCGATGGTGGGGGTTCCCTTCTGGCATCAAACGGGGGGCTGACGTCATCATGGAAAGAGGACGGGTCGAAGCGTTCAGCGATGGCGTGTTCGCCATCATCATCACCATCATGGTGCTCGAACTCAAGGTGCCGCATGGCGAGCACTTCGACGCCCTGCTGCCGCTGTGGCCGGTGTTTCTCAGCTATGTGCTCAGCTTTGTCTATGTGGGCATTTACTGGAATAACCACCACCACATGTTCCAGGCCAGCGGCAAAGTCACCGGCGCGGTGCTCTGGGCCAATCTGCATCTGCTGTTCTGGCTCTCACTGTTCCCGTTTGTCACCGGCTGGCTAGGCGAGAACCACTTTGCCGCGCTGCCGGCTGCGGTCTATGGCGTGGTTTTGCTCATGGCCGCGCTGGCCTATTGGGTGTTGCAAAAGACGCTGATCGCGGCAGACGGCAACGACTCCAGGCTCCAGCGGGCTCTGGGCCGGGACTGGAAGGGCAGGCTCTCGCCCGTGTTCTATCTCGCAGGAATCGCCGTCAGTTTCTGGCAGGAGCGGGCGGCGCTGGCGCTTTATGTGGGGGTGGCGCTGCTCTGGCTGGTTCCTGACCGGCGGATCGAAAAGACGCTGCGCTAAGGTTGAGCGCCACGGCTGTAGAACACCACGCTGTCCTTGAAAGGCTGGCTGTGCAACCCCTGGGCGAGGCCGCTGGCCCGCCAGCTTTGCAGCCGCTTGCGCGGCACCCACACCGCGAAGGGCTTGCCCGCAGCACGGGCCTGCAGCTCCGCGTCCTTGTCAACGCAGGTGGTCTGCCGCGCGTCGTCGCGGCAACCGAACCACAGGTCTTCGCTGGTGCTGTCGATGACGAACAAGTGTGGGACGCCGTAGAACAAAAGCGATGCATCGTGATCCTCGAAGGTTTGCCAGGAGAACCACACGCTGTCTGCGGGCAAGAGGCGATGCATGACCCCAGCGACCTGTTTCTGCGAGATCTCGGCCGTTTTGGCGACAGCGAGCTGCGCGGCGAAATCCACCATGATGACCGCGCTCAGGCTGAAGACCGCAAGACCGACGGCCAGCCTGCGCGACAACAGCAGCGCGCCGCCAATGAACGACGCCAGCGCAACTCCGATGACCAGCGCGGGCAGCCAGCCGAATTGCACTGGGGGCAGGCCTGACCGCAGCAATTCTGCATGCAGCGCCGGCGTGAATGTCAACGCCCAGAGGCCAAGCGCTGCCACGCCGAATAGCAGCGCCCCCAGCCCAATGCGACGCTCCAAAGCGGCGCCGTCCTCATCGGTCCGCAGGGCCGCCTGCAGCCGCACACCCAGCCACCAGGCGACCAGCGGCACCACGGGCAGGAGGTAATACGCCCCCTTGTCGCTCGCAGAGGAAAAGAAAACGGTGAGGATGATTGCGGTGTTGCGCGCCCAGCGCGCTGACGCTGTGGCAGCATCGTCGCCACGCAAACGGGGCGCAAACGCGGCGAGCACGGCGAGCAGCGGTGCCCACTGAAAAAAGCCGATCAGCAGCTTGGGGCTGTAGTACCACCAAGGCCCATGATGAAAATCATCCGGAATGCGGGTGCCCAGAAACCGGCCGATGGTTTCGTTGACAAAGAAAAACCAGCCAAAACCCGGCAGGATGCGCAGCGCGGCCAGATGCCAAGGGACGGCAACCAGCACGAAAAGGGCGATGGCCCAGGGATCGAGATAGAACTTCAGCAGTTCGCTGCGCTTCCATGCGCCGGGGGCAGCCAGCAGTTGCACCAGGGCGACCAGGCCGAGCAACAGCAGCGCCTCCGGGCCCTTGGTCAGCGTGGCGAGCGCCACCGCAACAGCGGCGGGACGCAGCCAGACCCGCTGCTGGCGTTCCACCGCAAGGACCAGCAGGGCCAAGGCGGCCAGCCAGAAAAACACCATCAACGGATCGAACAGGATGTTGCGGGCGATCAGCACATAGCCCAGTGCAGTGCCGGTGACCAGCGCGGCGAACCGGCCCGCAAGCGGCGCGGACACCGCCCGGCCAAACACGATGCACCCGAGCACCGTCAGCCACGCTGCCAGGGCGTCGGGTAGCCGCGCCTGCCAGGCTCCCGCGCCGAAGGCCTTGAAGCTCAGCGCCATCAACCAGTAGAGCAGCGGCGGCTTTTCGATGTAGGGAACCCCGTCGAGATGGGGAATGATCCACGATCCGCCATGCGACATCGCCAGGGCAATGCTGGCGTAGAGCGCCTCGTTGGTGTCAAGGATGGGCGCCGCGCCGAGGCGCCAGAACAGGCTCGCCGCCGCAATCAGCAGCACAAGGCCATCCAGCAGAAGGGCTGTGCGCCGCCGCGCATCGGCGCGCGCCGCGAACCGCCCTGGCATGTGCGCAGGCGTTGCGGGCGATGCTGCAGCCTGTGGGCTTGAGGGATGCAGGGACGTGCTGTGATGCATGGAAAGCGTATTGCGAATGGATTGGAATGTGGCGAATTGGCCTGTGACCGACTAGGAGCCTGTCGGGCTTTGGTCGTCGAAAGCGAAAATGGGCCTCAGCGAGGACAGTTTTTGCCGGATTTGCAGGCCCATAGCCCTGCTATGGGTCAAAAAGCCGGTGAAAAATGGACCGCTGCGGCCCATTTGCAGCCGACGATTCCAAAGCCCGACAGGCTCCTAGGGCCTGCAAGCGCCAAGCGCCACATTGTCGCGGAAGCACGCGCACGCGAAAATGAAAAGCGGATGACGATTTCGTCATCCGCAGTCTCCGCCGGTTGGCGCGAGCTGAGAAAGCCCGCAGAGCGACGGCACGCGCCGCTTGGGTGCGATGAGCGGGCATGCTGGATTTGTTCACACCCGCTCAGTCCCCGCCGCGGTCGTCTTCTCCATGGTGGCGATCCCAATGCCTGTGATCGCGCCTCTCTCCGCGGTATTGGGGCGCGGGGGCGTAATAGACCGGCGGCGCGGCGTAATAGCCCGGAGCCGGGACATACTGCACGGGAGGCGCCACGTAAACCGGCTGCGGCGCCAGCGGGTAGGCGTTGCCGACGTTGGCGATCAGCCCCGGCACGCCAATGGCCAGCGACCACAGTGGGGAGTCATCCGCATGCGCGGCGGGTAGCGCGACGACAGTGCTCAGGGCGAGTGCAGCGAGGGTTTTTGCGACGAGGTGACGCTGCGCAGGTTGGGGGTGTGTGGTGTGCATGATGTGGAGGAATGGTTCAGATCGAAAGAGGGATGACACGCTGACGAAGATTGCGGGCCGAGGCCGTTGGTGGGATGCCAGGTGTCACTGCGCTGCCTGCATGGACGATGGCTGCCCCCAGAAAAAGCCCTGCCCCCAATGCACGCCGATGCCGCGCAGCCACTGCAGCGCTGTCTGGCTTTCCACGCCTTCGGCGATGGTGATGAGGTTCAAGTCTTGCGCAAGCTGGAGCAGATGGCGCAGCACGTGCTCACCCTTGGCCGTGCGTAGGCCAGTCTGCACCAAGCTTCGGTCCAGTTTGAGATAGCGGATGGGCAGGGCCAGTAGATAGGGGAAGGCGCTGTGGTTGCTGCCGAAATCGTCGAGCGCCAGTTCAAAGCCCAGATCGAGCAAGGGCTTGAGGTTCGCAAGAAGGCGCGCCGGATCGGTGTCGAGATTGCGCTCGGTGATTTCCAGCACCCAGGGTGTCGGGCTTGCATCGGCGTCGCTTTGCTTCTGCAGCCAGTGCCGGTGCTGCTGCGCGAGATTGTCCATGCAGGATGCCTCTGCCAGAAACGCGCTGGAGCAGTTGAGGAACAATTTCCCCGGGGCAGCCGCGAACGGCCCGGGCTGAGAGGCTGCGGCCATGGCTTGTGCCGTGATGACCGCGTCGATGCGCGGCTCGATGCCTAATTTGGCGGCCGTGCCGATGAAAGCCTCCGCCATCACCACCCGGCCCTGCGGGGTCAGCAGGCGTGCCAGCGCCTCCTGGCCCATCGTCTGCAGATCGTCCAGGCGCAGGATGGGCTGATAGGCCACGCGCAGCCGCTGTTCCTGCAAGGCCAGCCGCAGTTGGGCGCGCGGAAAGGCGTCGCTTCTGCTGGCGGCGTCCAGCCGCTCCCGCACCCACTGGGCCTGAAGGAGGGAGTCTGCAGAAGACAAGGCCGACGGTGCGATGAACTCTGGCGCACCCATGATCAATGGTCCTGATGGGCGGGATTTTCCTGCAGGGTATCCAGCGGGTTTTCGTTCATCACGAACAGGCCGTTGGAGGCTGGCGCAGCGGTGCTGTAGATCATGTCCTTGGCGCCCATGACGTAGAACATCTGGCCGGTGAAGGTGCTGCTTTTTCCGGAAGGATTGGACTGGGTGATGGTGACGCTGGGGGCGTTCAGGATGTAGGGCGTGCTGCTGGTGTTGTTGAGGGAAAAATTGCCGAAGCTCACGCTGGCGCCGGGCTTGAAATCGTCGTCGCTGTAGTCATGCCCATTCCCGTTGGGCAGCGCCTGGCTAAGATCGAGCCCTGCGGTCTGCGGCATGACGCAGGCGCCGAGCACCAGCCCCCCTACTGTGGCGCCGGTGCCCATGAGGCGCACGCCAAACATGCCGCTGTTGCTCCCGCAATTCACGCCGTCGCTGTGCCGAGAACTGTATTGAGCGATTTGCGCCCACCCCGGCTCGCTGTTCTGCGGCACCAGGACGGCGTCAAAGCGGGTGAGCACGCCGCCGGATTGCGTGCGGCCTCCCATGCGCAGGGCGTAGCCGACGTTGGCGCTTGGGACGCTGGAGGTCGATGAGGCGCTGCTCGCAGGCGCACTGGGGCTGGCCGCAGGCGCCGTGCCGCCGGTGACAAAGCCGCTGGGCAGCAGTCCGGCCTTGCCGGCCAGCACATAAATGTTGCCCTGGCCGTCATTCACCGTCAGGGTCATCAGGTTGCCGACGATCACGCCGGTCACATTGCCGCTGCCGTCCGCCGAGCTGAGGTTGCCGTTGGCGTCCACGCTGACCACGGTGTTGAGAATGCCAGGTGGCAGCGTGCTGGGCGGTGTGGGAATGGATGCGGCGGATGCGGTGGAAGCCGGCGGTGCAGGCAGCATGGGCAGGGCGCTCATACCTGATTGCGCCAACACGCCTTGCAGGCTGTAGGTGCCGGGAGCTACGGCGGGCGCGCCTTGCTCCAGCACGTCGCCGAGGTCAAGCTCAGGCGCCCAGCGTTCATCTGAAGAGATGTATTGCATCAGCGACTTGAGGTTGCCGTCGCAGCTCGGTCCGAGCATGGTCGACGCCGAGTTCAGCGCACTGGCCGTGCTGCTGGACAGCCCCTGTTTGGCAATGTCGTGCGCCATCTCCTCGGTGTCGTTGTAGTGCGCGGGGCGGGCGCAGTAGCCGTCGGCCACCGCCTTGATCGCGGCGGACAGCGCGAGGATGTCATCGTGATGCTGTGACAGCAGCGCGGCGTAGAGCGTGGGCGTGAGGTTGGCATAGCTGCCGCCCGTTGCGATGTAGACCGCCAGCGCGGCCGTGGTCACTTGGCTGATGACCAGATTCGGCAGGTTGGCCGATGTGAGCGAGCCCGCCGCGAGCACTGCGCTGCTCGTGCCCAGATAGGCGGTGAGCACCACCTGGCCGCCTGGCGAGGTGGCATTGGCAAACAGCGGCGCGGGCGTGTTGGGCAATGCCGCCTGCACGGTGTAGTTGCCGCTGGCATCTGCCGTGGCGGTGCCCACCACCACCGATCCAGGCTGGCCCATGGGGGCCACCGTGGTGAACGTCACCGCAGCGTTGGCGATGGGCGCATCGATCACGGCGCCTTTGAGCGTGGTGTTGGCTGCGACCGGGTTGATCTGGGCTGTGCCACCACTCCCGCCTCCGCAGGCGCTGAGGCTCAGCGCCAGAGCGGCTGCGACGGGCAATAGTTTTCGGGCGGAACGTGAGCGGGGTTGCGTGGGCTGCATGAGGATCTCCAAGAATGAGTCGGTGGCGTGCCGCATGACGATGCGTGGCGGAATAATAGATGGGAAAAAAGAACATGCAATAAAAATCTTGCATTAAACTTCGGTCAACGTCTTCAAACGCCTCGATCGAACATCATGGGACGCCCTCCGCGCCGTCTGCCTTGCAATCCTCCGCCAGAGCACCCATTGCCTGCGCCGGAGGACGTGTTGCGGGCGCTGGCGCAGGTCATGGCGCCGCTGGCGCGCCTGCTGCTGGCCAGCGGCCTGGACTACACCCGTCTCGCCGCGGAACTCAAGCCCCTGTTCATCGAGCAGGCCAGGCTGGAGCTGCTGCGCTCGGGGCAGAAGGACACCGATTCGGCCATCAGCCTGCTCAGCGGCGTGCACCGCAAAGACGTGCGCGAATGGCGCGCGAATGGCCTGAGCGGACGCATCGCGCAGGAGATGTCGATCAGCTCGCAGGTGTTTGCCCGCTGGGTGCAAGACCCGCTCTACCGCGACCGGCGCAAACGCCCCAAGCCCTTGCCGCGTCTGGGGCCGGCCCCGTCGTTTGAAACGCTGGCGCGCAGCGTGACGCAGGACATCCATCCCTTTACCGCGTTGACCGATCTGTTGCGTCTCGGACTGGTGACGGTCAAGGCCGTCA
>JAQTVS010000124.1 GCA_028706735.1 Thiomonas sp. | reverse complement strand
GCTGCACCGGCAGGCGGGCGCGTGCGGCCAGGGCGGTGTCGAGTTCGATGGCGTTGTCGCCGGTTTCCAGCACGCGCGCCAGACCGGCCAGGCTGTTCATCGCCATCCACGGGCAATGCGCACAGCTCTTGCAGGTGGCGGCATTGCCTGCGGTGGGCGCGGGGATGAAGGTCTTGCCGGGGTTTTGCTGCTGCAGGGCGTGGAACATGCCAGCATCCGTGGCGACGATGAACTCTGGCGCGTCGAGTTCGCGCGCCGCCTTGAGAATCTGCGAGGTCGAGCCCACCACGTCGGCCAGGGCGACCACGGCAGCCGGGCTTTCCGGATGCACCAGCACGCGGGCGTTTGGCCGTTCAGCCTTGAGCAGTTCGAGTTCCAGCGCCTTGAATTCATCATGGACGATGCAGGAGCCCTGCCACAGCAGCATGTCGGCGCCGGTTTCGCGCTGGATATAGCCGCCCAGATGGCGGTCTGGCGCCCACAGGATTTTTTCGCCGCGGGCGTGCAGATGCGCCACGATGTCAAGCGCGCAGCTCGAAGTCACCACCCAGTCCGCCCGCGCCTTCACCGCCGCGCTGGTGTTGGCGTAGACCACCACGGTGCGTTCGGGGTGGGCGTCGCAGAAGGCGCTGAACTGCGGCGCGGGGCAGCCCAAATCGAGCGAGCAATTGGCATCGAGGTCGGGCATGAGCACGCGCTTGTCCATCGACAGCATCTTGGCGGTCTCGCCCATGAAGCGCACCCCGGCAACCACCAGAGTGCTGGCGGCGTGGCGCGCGCCGAAGCGCGCCATTTCCAAAGAGTCCGCCACCAGGCCGCCAGTGGCCAGCGCCAGATCCTGCAGATCGGGGTGGGTGTAGTAATGCGCCACCAGCGCGGCGTCCTGTGTGCGCAGCAGTTGCGCGCAGCGCGCCATCAGCGCGTCGCGCTCGGCGGGGCTGGGCTCTTCGGGCACGCGCGCCCAGGCCTGCGCGGCGCCGGTGACCGGGCTGTCAAATGCGATGGGAAACGTGGCGGACATGCGAACCTCCTGGGTCTGTGATTGCGCAGCGGATCAAAGGACAGCGAAGCTCAAAGCGCGGTGAAGCGCATCGACAGATCGATGGCCTGCACGTCCTTGGTCAGCTTGCCCACGGAGATGCGGTCCACTCCGGTTTCTGCAATGGCGCGCACTGTCTGCAAATCCACCCCGCCCGAGACTTCCAGCATGGCGCGCTGTCCTGTGAGGCGGACCGCCTCGCGCAATTGATCGAGCGACATATTGTCCAGCAGCACCATGCGCGCGCCTGCGCGCAGGGCCTCGTCGAGCTGCGCCAGGGTTTCCACCTCGATCTGGATGAACTGTGCCTGCGCCGCCACCGCCTGCGCCCTTTGCAGCGCCGGCGCCACCCCGCCTGCGGCGGCGATATGGTTTTCCTTGATCAGCACAGCGTCGAACAGGCCGATGCGGTGATTCATTCCGCCGCCCACACGCACCGCGTATTTCTGCGCCAGACGCAAGCCCGGCAGGGTTTTTCGGGTATCGACGATCTGCGCCCGCGTGCCCCGCACCACGTCCACATACTGCGCGGTGCGCGTGGCCACCGCGCTGAGCAGTTGCAGGAAGTTGAGCATCGTGCGCTCGGCGCTGAGCAGCGCCCGCGCATGTCCCCGCAGCTCTAAAAATACGGCATCTGCTTCCAACTTGGCGCCTTCAGGCGCCAACCACTCCAGATGCGCCGAGGGGTCGAGCGCCCGCACACAGGCGTTTGCCCACGGCGTGCCGCACAGCCGCGCCGCTTCTCGGCTGCGCACCGTGGCGTGAGCCAGGGCCTGCGGGTCGATGAGCGAAGCGGTCAGATCCCCCGCGCCCAGATCCTCCTCCAAAGCCCGCCGCACATCGCGTGCGGCCAAGGTGTGCACATCCATCATGGTGATCGCCTTTCGTCGTTACAGGCTCAAAAGCGTTGCAGTGTAGGCGGATTGACAAACCATTCCGGTCGGCGCGGGTGCGCCGGGCTGTCGCAGATTGAGCACAGAAAGCCACGGCATCTGCGACAGATTGCCGCAGTTTTGTGCGCTGCAAAAATCGACATTCCGCAATGAAGCGCGTCAGAAATCAGGGTTAGCCCTAGTTATCACGGTGAATTCCCTATATTGACAAGGCTATATCAGCATTCGCTAATATTGCGCTAAATCAATGAAAGCCAGCCATGGACACCATTTTTGTCAATCCGCCTGCAACCACCGCGATTCCGCTCGCGACGCTGCGCAAAACCTTGTCGCGCAGCAAGCAGCCGGAAGTCAGCCGCATGGCGCACGCCGAGGTGGTCAACGCCTGGCGCGGCGCTTCGGACTGCCGCAATTGCGGCGTGCGCCGCATTGCGCTGTTCGGCGCGCTGCGCATGGAAGATTTTGACAGCTTCCATCAGGTGATCGACGACATGCAATTCGCCGCAGGGCAGCAGTTGTTCAGCGAAGGCCAGCGCGGAGATTGGCTCTACACCATCAAGACCGGCTATGTGAAGCTGGAGCGCGTGCTGCCGGACGGCACCCGCCGCATCACGCGCGTGGCGCGGCGCGGCGATCTGATCGGGCTGGAATGCTTCATTCACGAGCCGTATATGCACCACGCCTCGGCCATTGGCGCGGTGCGGGTCTGCCGCATTCCGGTGGAAGTGATTCGCAAGATGGAAGAGCAGGTGCCCAATCTGCGCCAGGAATTTCTGGAACGCTGGCACCGCGCGCTGCGCGATACCGACGAATGGGCGCTGCTGCTGGGCTCGGGCGCCATTCCGGCGCGCATGGCCCGCCTGCTGCTCAAACTGGCCGACCCGGAACTCAACGACACCATCACCCTGCCCAAGCGCAGCGACCTCGGCGCCATGCTCGGCGTCGCGCTGGAAACAGCCAGCCGCGTGATTGCCCAGTTCGAGCGCGACAAGCTGCTCGAACATGTGGGTCCGCGCCTGTTCCGCGTCAACCGCCCGGCACTCGGCCTGGTGGCACAGCCGGAACGCGCGGCCTGAGGCTGACCGGAACCTTCCCTTCGACAAGCCGGCAGAGCGAACCTCCCAAAAAACCGCAGCCGCCATCCTTCCTTGCAGCTTGGGCACATCCATCGGAGCGATTCCGGGATGTGCCTTTTTTATGGCCCGCAGTGCTACGCGCGCCGCAACCATTCCACGATGGGCTGCCACTGCTCCAGGTCTTTCGCCGCCTGGCTGGGCGGCAAATCCCACAGCGTGAGCCCGTGCGCGGCCATCTGCGGGTACAGCGTGGTCTGGCGCAGATTGGTCAACATCGGCAGGCCGCTCTGGGCGACGAACGCCTGCAACTGTTCGGCGGCATGGGTGCGCGGGTCGATGCGCACACCCACCAGACCCACGTCGAAACCGTGTTTCTCACGCGCCTCGCGCAGTTTTTCCAGAAATTCCTGGGTGGCGTAGATGTCGAAAATCGAGGCCGACAGCGGCACCAGCACCTTCTCGGCCTGCTTCATCACATCGTTCAGCCGCCAGCCGTGCAGCCCGGCGGAGGTGTCGATCACCGCGTGGGTTGTGCCCTTGGGCGGTTTGGCGATGTAATCAAAGCTCATCTCCCAGGTGTCGATGCGTGGCAGTGCCGGGTCGCGCAGCGACAGCCACAGCCGAGCAGATTCCTGCCGGTCCGAGTCGCCCAGCATGACCACATGGCCTTGACTGGCGAAAAACCCGGCAATCTGCGTGGAGAGAGTGGATTTGCCCACCCCGCCCTTGGGGTTGGCAACGACGATGACCGGCATGGCGCGTCCTTTCTGCTGTCTGTTCTGGTGATGGGTGCGAAATTACCAGAACCGACGCACAAACTCCACGCCGCGCGGACACGCGCTATGCGATGCGGCAAGCCTGCTCGAAACTCAGCCGCGGACTGCGGGGGAACAGCGCGGCGGCGTCGCCATAGCCGAGATTGCACAGAAAGTTCACCTTGACCTCGGTGTTAGCGAAGAACGCCGCATTCACCGCATCGGCGTCGAAGCCGCTCATCGGGCCGCAATCCAGCCCCAGGGCGCGTGCCGCGAGAATGAAGTAGCCGCCCTGCAGACTGGAGTTGCGCATCGCCGAGGCGGCGATGAAATCGGGCTTGCCCACGAACCAATTGCGCGCGTCCTGGTTATGCGGAAACAGCTGCGGCAGATGGTCGTAAAACGCCATATCCATGCCGATGAGGGCCGTCACCGGCGCCTGCAGCGTCTTGGCGCGATTGCCCTCGCTCATGCAGGGTGCAAGCCGGGCCTTGGCCTCCTGAGACTGCACGAACACAATGCGCGCCGGAGAGCAGTTGGCCGAGGTCGGCCCCCACTTCATGAGGTCGTAGAGTTGGTGCAGCAGGTGTTCGGGCACGGGCTGGTCCAGCCAGGCGTTGTGGGTGCGGGCTTCGTCAAACAGTTGGCGCAGGGCGCTGGCGTCGATCATGGGCATGATGATTCTCGTGAGTGAACAATTTTGAAATGGTCGCTCAAAACCGGTTTGTAAGTGCTTGCAAATCGCCAGTGGGTGCAGGTGGAGCGCAGATGGGACGCAAGCGAATGGCTGCAGGACAATACGCGCATCATGTTCAATCCCAGCAAAGACGAGGTTCGGCAGTTCTTCCTTTCCGCCTGGCAACGGCGCCGCGACGGTGGCGTGCTCACGCCGCTCGAACTCATCGCCACCGACTGGATGGATCTGCACCCTGAATACCACGCCGAGCTCGCCGACCCGCAAAGCGCCAGCCGCGACTACACCGTGGAGCAGGGACGCACCAATCCGTTCCTGCACCTGTCCATGCATTTGTCAATCGCCGAGCAGGTGTCCATCGACCAGCCGCCAGGCATCCGCCAGGCGTTCGAGTTGCTGCGCAGCAAGCTCGGCGAGCACGCGGCGCACCACGCCATCATGGAATGCCTGGGCGACATGCTGTGGACTGCGCAGCGCAGCGGCCTGCCGCCCGACGGCGCAGGCTATGTGGACTGCGTGCAGCGACGCGCGACGCTGCGCTGAGATTTCAGAGCAGAGAAACCCGCCGGGCCGCCCCAAGGGTTTCATGCCCCCTCGGGGGAGAACCAAGCGCAGCGCGGTTTTCGGGGGCCCTATCCCCCGCCGGGCCGCCCCAAGGGTTTCATGCCCCCTCGGGGGGAGAACCAAGCGCAGCGCGGTTTTCGGGGGCTCTATCCCCCGCCGGGCCGCCCCAAGGGTTTCATGCCCCCTCGGGGGAGAACCAAGCGCAGCGCGGTTTTCGGGGGGCACGCCTTCAGCCTTCGACGGCTTCGAGCACCAGTTGCACCTGGGTGAGGCCTTGCCAGGTGTTGCTCTCCAGCCGGTAGGCGATGCGCGCCTCATCCGGCAGGAAGTCGGTGCGGCCCCAGGCCACCAGATCGAACAGTGCATTGCCGGGCACGCCTTCGCTATCGAGCAGGCGGATCTTGGCTTTCAGATGCCGCTCGCCCAGCAGCCGCTGCTGCCGCACCTGCACCCGGGCGCTGAACAAGGGCGCGGCGAAGCCCTGCCCCCAAACCTGCGCAGCGAGCAGCGACGCCATTTCTGGCAGCAGCCATTGCGCGGGCAGCGGCCCGTCCACCTCGATGCGGCGCTGCAACTGGGCCGGCGCCAGCCATTCGGCGGCCACTTGAGCAAACGCGGCGCGAAAGCGCTCGAAGCCATCGTCCACCAACGAACAGCCCGCCGCCATGGCATGGCCGCCGAAGCGCAGCAACAGGCCGGGCTCGCGCTTGGAGACGAGATCGAGCGCATCGCGCAGGTGAAACCCGGCGATCGAGCGGCCCGAGCCGCGCAGCGTGCCATCTTCGGCCGGGGCGAACACAAAGGTGGGGCGATGCTCGCGGTCTTTGATGCGCCCGGCAACAATGCCGATCACGCCTTCATGCCAGTTGGGCGCAAACAGGCTGATGGCGGGGGTGCTGCCTTGCGGCCCCAGATCCAGCCCCTCCAGCATGGCCAGCGCCTCGGCCTTGATGCCGTCTTCGATGCTGCGCCGCTCGCGGTTGAAGGTATCGAGCAGTTGCGCGAGTTCCAGCGCGCGGGCGGGATCGTCCGTGGCGAGGCACTCGATGCCCACGGTCATGTCGGCCAAGCGCCCCGCGGCGTTGATGCGCGGCCCCAGCGCGAAGCCCAGATCGGCGCTGTTCACCCGCGCCGCCTCGCGCCCCGCCACCTGCAGCAGCGCGGCAACGCCCGGCTGCATGCGCCCCTCGCGGATGCGCTTGAGCCCTTGCGCCACCAGCAGCCGGTTGTTGGCATCGAGCCGCACCACGTCGGCCACGGTGCCCAGCGCCACGAGATCGAGCAGCGCGTCGAGGCGCGGCTGGCTGGCGGCGTCGAACACCCCGCGCTGGCGCAGTTCAGACCGCAGCGCCAGCAGCACATAAAACATCACCCCGACCCCGGCAATCGACTTGCTCGGAAAGCCGCAGCCCGGCTGATTCGGGTTGACGATGACCTCGGCCTCGGGCAACGTGTCGCCCGGCAGATGATGATCGGTGACGAGCACCCGGATGCCCTGCTCGCACGCCCGCGCCACGCCCTCCACACTGGCGATGCCGTTGTCCACGGTGACGATCCAGTCGGGCTTGCCATCGGCGTGCTGCAAGGCCAGTTCCACCACGGCGGGCGACAGGCCGTAGCCCGTGGTGAAGCGGTTGGGCACCAGATAGGACACCGCCGCCCCCATCGCCCGCAGGCCGCGCAGCCCCACGGCGCAGGCCGTGGCGCCATCGCAGTCATAGTCAGCCACGATGAGCAGGCGCTCGCCGCGTGCAATGGCCTCGGCCAGCACCACCGCAGCGGCTTGCGCCCCCTTGAGCAGCGCAGGCGGCAGCAAGTGCGACAGCGCCAGTTCCAGTTCCTCCGCCTCCTTCACGCCGCGCGCCGCGAACAACTGCGCCAGCAAAGGATGCGTGCCCGCCTCTTGCAGCCGGTGCTGGGCGCGGGGATCGGGTTGGCGGAGAATGAATTGCATGACGTCAATGGCAAAAATCAAAACGCCATTGGAACCGAAGCCGCGCCTGCCCGGCTCCACTCCTACACTGCGCAGTCGATGCCGCGCTCCAAACTCGTCTCCGCCCTCCTGCCCACGGTGCTGCCGTGGATGACCACGCCGCCCCTGCGGCCGCTGCTCAATTGGGGGCTGCGCCGCAGCCTGCGTGCGCCGCGCCTGGCGCACACCCGCAGCCCGGCCGACTTCGGGCTGGCGTCCGCCACGGTGCGCATCCCCACCGCCCATGGCAAAACCCTGCACGCCTGGCATCTGCCCGCACCGCAAGCCACACCGCGGCCCGCGCCCGCCCTCGTCATCGTGCATGGCTGGGGCAGCAATGCCGACCTCATGCTGCCGCTGGCTCCGGCGCTGCATGCCGCCGGGCTTGCGCTGCTGTTCATCGACACCCGCTGCCACGGCGCCAGCGATGATGAGCCCTACACCTCGCTGCCGCGCTTCGCCGAAGACACTGCGCACGCGGTGGACTGGCTGGCCGCCCAGCCCGACATCGACCCCGGCCGCATCGCCCTGCTGGGCCATTCCGTCGGCGCGGGCGCGGTGCTGCTGGCGGCCACCTGGCGGCCGCAGATCGCCGCCGTCGTCAGCCTGGCCGCCTTCGCCCATCCCGCCGACATGATG
>JAQTVS010000123.1 GCA_028706735.1 Thiomonas sp. | reverse complement strand
CAGCAGCAGCGCACGCTCGCGCGGCGCCGTCAGCAGGCTCAGGTCGGCCTCTGCCAACAGCGCAGTTTGTCCCGCATCTTGCGGCGCGCGCGCAGCCCACTGTTCGAACACGGAATTCACCCGCGCATGGGCGTACTGCACGTAATACACCGGGTTCTCGTCGCTCTGCGACAGAGCCAGGTCGACATCGAACACGAACTCGGTATCCGCCTTGCGCGACACCAGGAAAAACCGCACTGCATCGCGCCCGAGCTGCAGTGCGGTTGCGCGCTCTTCTGCGCTCATGCCCTCTTGCACACCGCCGGACCATTCGATCAGGTCGCGCACCGTGACATAGCTGCCGGCCCGCTTGGAGATTTTGACCTCCTGGCCGCCGCGCATCACGGTGACCATTTTGTGCAGCACATAATCCGGGTAGCCCTTGGGGATGCCAAGATTGACTGCCTGCAGTCCAGCGCGCACGCGAGCGATGGTGCCGTGGTGGTCGGAGCCCTGGATGTTGACCGCGCGGTGAAACCCGCGCTCCCATTTGGCGAGGTGATACGCCACGTCCGGCACGAAGTAGGTGTAGGCGCCGTCAGTCTTGCGCATGACCCGGTCTTTGTCATCGCCAAAATCCGTCGTGCGCAACCAGAGGGCGCCATCTTGCGTGTAAGTGTGGCCTGAGTCCTGGAGGCGCTGCACAGCCGCTTCCACGCGCCCCTCGGTGTAGAGACTGGATTCGAGGTAATAACAATCGAAGCGGATGCCGAAAGTCTTGAGGTCGAGGTCTTGTTCACGGCGCAGAGAGGCCACGGCGAATCGCCGCACATTGTCCAGATCGTCCGCATCGCCACTGGCGGCAACCTCCCTGCCCGCATCGTCCGGCGTCGACTTGCGCGCCAGAAAGTCCTGGGCGATCTCGGCGATGTAGTCCCCGTTATAGGCTGGCTCCGGCCAGCCCGCGTCGCCGGGTTTGAAACCGCGCGCTCTGGCTTGCACCGACAACGCCAAGGTCTGGATTTGCACCCCGGCATCGTTGTAATAAAACTCGCGCTGAACCGCCCATCCCTGCGTGGAAAGCACTGCGGCTATCGCGTCACCCAGCGCGCCCTGGCGCCCGTGGCCGACATGCAGCGGCCCGGTCGGATTGGCCGAAACAAATTCCACCAGCATGGGCTGGCCGCCGCCCGCGCTGGAGTGGCCGAACGCAGCGCGCGAGCGCTCAATCTCCACAACCACCTGTTGCAACACATCAGGCTGGAGATGAAAGTTGATAAAGCCCGGCCCGGCGATTTCCGTGCGGGCAATGCCTGCAGCCAGGCTGGCATCGGACAGGAGGTTGTCGATGATGTGCTGCGCCAGCTCACGCGGGTTGCGCTTGAGCGGCTTGGCCAATTGCATGGCCAGATTGCTCGCCAATTCGCCATGCTCCGCGCTGCGCGGGCGGCTGAGTTCCATGCCGCCATTGAAGTCCGGCTGCAATGCGATGGCGGTTTGTTGCAACGCGGCGGTCAACCGCGCGGTGAATTCGATCATTATGGTGATGTTGTGATTGCGCAAAGCAGGCATTTTATGGGCCCGCATTCCCGCTTCGTGCACACACAACCCTATGGTGTAATTGTCTGTCGGCTGATCCGCACTCTGCGGGCTGGCTGATGACGCGCCTGATTCAACCGCTGTTTGCCCGCAACAACACTTGGAGTCATGATGAAAAAACTGATCGCAACCCTTGGTCTCGCCCTTGGCATTTTCGCCATGCCCATGCTGGCGCAGGCACAGGCCTCACCACAGCAAAGCCGCATGGCGCAATGCAACAAAGACGCGACCGGCAAGACCGGCGAAGCCCGCAAGGCCTTCATGAAGGACTGCCTGGCTTCCAAACCCGCCGCCGCAGAAGCCGCCAAACCAGCAGCCAAAGAGTCGGCCAAGGCGGAAAAGAAAGCCGCTGCCGATGGCAAGAAGCTCACCCCCCAGCAGGAAAAAATGTCCTTTTGCAGCAAAGACGCCAAAGCCAAGGGCATGAAGGGCGAAGAGCGCAAAAAGTTCATGAGCGAATGCCTGCGTAAAAAGTAAGCAGAGCGCTACAACGCGCCTAGCAGCCTGTTGTTGAAAACTCACCTTCGGGTGCGTTTTTCGTTGCGCCACAATCGCGCTGCATTTCCTGGGGCTATTGCTGAACCACGGAATACTGCGCCAATCCCAGGTCCTGCATTTTCTGCAACAGCGTAGAGTCGGGCGCGCCGGTCAGCGGACCAATCTGCACCCGGTAAAACATCTGACCGCGGATATAGCCGGGAACGATGAGCACATCTTCAATGCCTGCAGCCTGCATGCGCGCCTTCTCTGTCTGCGCATTGACCTCGAGCATGAAGGCCCCTGTTTGCACATAGGTCTGTGCGCCGCTAGAAACGGCCGGGGTTTGCTGCACTGGCAAAGATCCGTCGGCCTGCTGCGCAACTGCCGGATTTTCTGGCAATGTCAGGGCGGGTTGTGGCAACGCGGCCTGCAAGCTGGGGGACGAAGGCTGCTCCGGTACGGAAGGCGCGGAGGCGGGCGCGGAAGCCACAAACACTGGCGGCGTATTGCTCAACGGCGGCAGGGCTTGCACTGTCATCGTGGGCGGTGCGAGCGCGGCGGGCGGCGTCGGCGCGATTACTGTCGGTGGCAACGGGGCAAACTGCTGGGGCGCATCGACACCCGGAGCCTGCGGTGCCGAACGCATGGGTTGCGCCGCCTTGGCGCTGCCATCCGATGACAGGTGAGCGATCGACGCAGTCTGCAGCGGGGAATTCGCCCCATCAGGCAGTGCAACGATGCGAACTTGCGCTGTGCCCGATCGGGTCACGCCCAAAGCAGCAGCGGCTCCCATCGACAAGTCAAGGATGCGGCTGCTGACGAATGGCCCCCGGTCGTTGACCAAGACCAGCGCGCTCAGCCCATTGTCCAGATTGGTCACCTGGACGCAGGTCGGCAAGGGCAGCACCCGGCTGGCCGCAGAAAAATCGCGCGGATTGAAGCGCGTGCCCATCGACGTGGTCGACCCGGACTCCCAGCCGTACCAGGACGCTGTCCCAACCTCCTCATACCCTTCCGCACTGCGCAAGGGCGTGTAGCTGCGTCCTTTGATGGTGTAGGTGCGGTTATAGGCGGCGCGCAGATTGGGCTGTGGTGCATGACAGCCCGATTGCGCATTCACCACCACCCCGCTGCCCATGTTGCGGGACGGCGCGCTTGCGCACCCAGCCAGCGACAGGCTGAACGCTGCGGCACCCCAGAACACAGCGCCTGCCCATCTGCGCTGAACGCAAAAGCCCTTCTGATTCCATGACGTGCTCTGCTCTACGCCCATCCGTCATCTCCGCTTTGTTGACGCTTTGTTGAAGCAATCCTAACGAAGCGCCCATTCAATGGCGAACCTCTCAAGGAAACGCCGGGCCTCCCAAGTTTCCTTGTCCCCCACGGGGGGCGGGCTGGGCCATCCCCCTCCCGACCTCCCCCACGCCGTGGGGGAGGTGAGATCACTCCCTCCCCGCTCGTGGGGAGGGATGGGGTGGGGTGGGGAGTGCCCGGCCCTGGGAGCGCTCAGAATGACAACAGCCCGCAAAGCGGGCTGTTGGGCAAAGCGGGCAAAGTCTTGCAACTTCAGTCTGGCAACCTCGGTCTTGCAGCCTTAGTGTCCGTGGCCGCGCAGGCGGCGAATCGCCGCAAGCTGTGCGGCCAGCATGGCGAGCTCCCCTTCAACCACAGCAACGTCTTGCACCTCTTTGGCATGCGCGCGTGCGTCTTGCGCGGCCTTGAGCGCCTCGTTGGCCTTGGCCTCGTCGAGATCCTTGCCACGAATGGCGGTATCCGCGAGCACGGTCACCCGCTTGGGCTGCACTTCGAGAATGCCGCCCGCAACGAAGATGAACTCTTCCTTGCCGCCTGCGGCGTTGGCTTCGGCCAGCTCGATGCGCACCGAGCCGGGTTTGATGCGGGTGATCAGCGGCGTATGACCGGGCAGGATGCCGAGTTCGCCCGACTCGCCGGGCAGGGCGACGAAACGGGCTTCGCCAGAGAAGATGGATTCTTCGGCGCTGACAACGTCAACATGGATGGTGTTCATGGCTTCGGTCCGGAACGTGATGCGGTTTTTGGCTCCGGCCGCCCTGCGCCGTCACAACGAGGGCGGGGCAGCCGATCTGGGTCGCGTCAGGCTCGGCGGTTCAGTTGAGTTTTTTCGCCTTTTCGAACGCTTCGTCGATGGTCCCGACCATGTAGAACGCCTGCTCCGGCAGCGCGTCGCACTCGCCGTTGACAATCATCTTGAAACCGCGGATGGTTTCCTTCAGCGGTACATACTTGCCGGGCGAGCCGGTGAACACTTCGGCCACGTGGAACGGCTGCGACAGGAAACGCTGGATCTTGCGCGCCCGTGCCACCGCCTGCTTGTCTTCTGGCGAGAGTTCGTCCATGCCCAGGATGGCGATGATGTCGCGCAGTTCCTTGTAACGCTGCAGGATGCCCTGCACCGCGCGGGTGGTGGAGTAGTGCTCTTCGCCGATGACGTTGGGGTCGATCTGGCGGCTGGTGGAGTCCAGCGGATCGACCGCGGGATAGATGCCCAGCGAGGCGATGTCGCGGCTCAGCACCACGGTGGCGTCGAGGTGGTTGAAGGTGGTCGCGGGAGACGGGTCGGTCAAGTCGTCCGCGGGCACATACACGGCCTGGATCGAGGTGATGGAGCCGGTCTTGGTGGAGGTGATGCGCTCCTGCAGCTTGCCCATTTCGTCGGCCAGCGTCGGCTGGTAGCCCACGGCGGACGGCATACGGCCCAGCAGCGCGGACACTTCGGTACCAGCCAGGGTGTAGCGATAGATGTTGTCCACGAAGAAGAGGATGTCGCGGCCTTCGTCGCGGAAACGCTCAGCCATGGTCAGACCGGTGAGCGCGACGCGCAGGCGGTTGCCCGGGGGCTCGTTCATCTGGCCGAACACCATGCCGACCTTGTCGAGCACGTTCGAGTCCTTCATCTCGTGATAGAAGTCGTTGCCTTCGCGGGTGCGCTCGCCCACGCCGGCAAACACCGACAGACCGCTGTGCTGCTTGGCGATGTTATTGATGAGTTCCATCATGTTCACGGTCTTGCCCACGCCGGCGCCGCCGAACAGGCCGACCTTGCCGCCCTTGGCGAAGGGGCAGACCAGGTCGATCACCTTGATGCCGGTCTCGAGCAAGTCAACTGAAGGCGACAGCTCATCGAATTTGGGCGCGGACTGGTGAATGGAACGCCGTTCGTCGGTGGCAATCGGACCGGCTTCGTCGATGGGGCGGCCCAGCACGTCCATGATGCGGCCCAGCACTGCCGGGCCAACCGGAACCTGGATGGAATTGCCGGTGTTTCCAACCCGCATGCCACGGCGCAGGCCGTCGCTCGGGCCCATGGCGATGGTGCGCACCACGCCGTCGCCGATTTGCTGCTGCACCTCGAAGGTCAGACCTTTTTCAGCGAATCCGCTGTCCTGGTCTTGCGCCAGCACCAGGGCGTCATACACCTTGGGAATGGCGTTGCGGGGAAATTCGATGTCGATCACAGCGCCGATGCACTGAACGATTTTGCCTTGCGCTTGAGCCGTCGTCATATTGCTCTCCAATGGTTTCAATTCGGTTAGCCGGGTAAATGGTCAAAAAAGGGTCAGAAGTTGGCCCAATCAGACCGCGGCGGCTCCGCTTACGATTTCCGAAAGTTCTTTCGTAATGGCTGCCTGGCGGCTCTTGTTGTAGATGAGTTGCAACTCGCCAATCACGCTCTTGGCGTTGTCCGAGGCGGACTTCATCGCCACCATTCGGGCCGATTGTTCACAGGCCATGTTTTCAGCCACAGCCTGGTAGATCAGTGCCTCGATATAGCGCACCAGCAAGGCATCAATGACCGGCTTGGCGTCGGGTTCATAGATGTAGTCCCAGCTATGGGACTTTTCATCTCCAGCCTTGGACGCCAGGGCATGGGCGGGCAGCGGCACCAGCGGTTCGATCTCCGGCGCCTGCTTCATCGTATTGACGAAGCGGCTGAAGCCCAGATACACCGCGTCAAGTTTGCCGTCCTGATAGGCATCGAGCATGATTTTCACGGGGCCGATCAACTTTTCAAGATGCGGCTTGTCGCCAAGCTGCACCGCGTGCGACGTGAGACTCAGACCCAGGCGTTGCAGGAATTGCATGCCCTTGTTGCCGATGGCGCAGCACTCGATCTGCACGCCGTCCGCCTGCCATTCCTTGATTTTTCCCAGCGCCATGCGGGTGATGTTGGTGTTCAGGCCACCGCACAGCCCTTTGTCAGTGGTCACCAAAATCAGGCCGACGCGCTTGATCGGCGTGCGCTTGACCAGGAAAGGATGGGTGTATTCCGGGTTCGCCTGGCGAAGGTGGCCCGCGATGACACGCACTGTGTCACCGTAGGGACGCGCTGCGCGCATGCGCTCCTGCGCCTTGCGCATCTTGGAGGCCGCCACCATCTCCATCGCCTTGGTGATCTTGCGCGTGTTTTGCACGCTCTTGATCTTGACGCGCACTTCTTTCATTCCTGCCATTGAATTACTCCTGGGTCAGACTGGGCAAAAACATCCTTGCCCAGCTCCGTCCGTTTTCGTGGAATGAATTAGTACGCACCGTTTTTCTTGAAATCGGCGATCGCTTCCTTGAGCTTGGCTTCATCATCCTTGGACAGGTCCTTGGAAGATTCGATGCTTTGCACCAGAGCGGCGTTCTTGGTCTGCAGATGATCGTGCAAGCCCTTTTCAAACGGCAGAACCTGCTTGACCTCGATGTCATCCAGGTAGCCGTTGTTCACCGCATACAGCGAAGCGGCCATCTGCCAGACCTGCGCCGGCTGGTACTGGGGCTGCTTGAGCAGTTCGACCACGCGGCGGCCACGCTCAAGTTGCTTGCGGGTTGCTTCGTCCAAGTCGGAAGCAAACTGTGCGAACGCCGCCAGTTCACGGTACTGCGCCAGATCGGTGCGAATGCCGCCAGACAGTTTTTTGATGATCTTGGTCTGCGCTGCGCCCCCGACCCGCGACACGGACACGCCGGCGTTGATGGCGGGGCGGACACCGGCGTTGAACAGATCGGTTTCAAGGAAGATCTGGCCGTCGGTGATCGAAATGACATTGGTCGGCACGAAGGCGGACACGTCACCTGCCTGCGTTTCGATGATGGGCAGCGCAGTGAGCGATCCGGTCTTGCCCTTCACGGCGCCATTGGTGAACTTCTCGACGTACTCCTCGCTCACGCGCGCGGCGCGCTCAAGCAAGCGGCTGTGCAGGTAGAACACGTCGCCGGGATAGGCTTCTCGGCCCGGAGGACGGCGCAGCAGCAGGGAGATCTGGCGATATGCCCAGGCCTGCTTGGTCAGATCGTCATAGATCACCAGAGCGTCCTGGCCGCGGTCGCGGAAATATTCGCCCATGGTGCAGCCGGCATAAGGCGCCAAGTACTGCATGGCAGCGGAATCGGAGGCCGAGGCGGCCACGACGATGGTGTACTCCATCGCGCCAAATTCTTGCAGCTTGCGCACCACGTTGGCGATGGTCGAGGCCTTCTGGCCGATCGCCACGTAGATGCAGATCAGATCCTTGCCCTTCTGGCTGATGATCGAGTCAACGGCGACGGCGGTCTTGCCGGTCTGGCGGTCGCCAATGATC
>JAQTVS010000122.1 GCA_028706735.1 Thiomonas sp. | reverse complement strand
GTGAGAACAACGTCGCCCGCGAGCTGTACGCGCTCGAAGCCGCCTTCTTCACCGGCGCGCTCAAAAAGCAGACCCTCAAGGGCCTGGAGCCGTACTACGCCGCCATTCGCGCCGCCGCCGCGCAGATCGGCAGCCACGCCGAGAAGCAGACCTTTCTGAAGGCCATCTACGAGAACTTCTACAAGGTCTACAACGCGAAGGCCGCCGACCGGCTGGGCGTGGTGTATACGCCGGGCGAGATTGTGCGCTTCATGATCGACGGCGCAGACTGGCTGTGCGAAAAGCACTTCGGCCGCAACCTCATCGACCGCGACGTGGACATCCTCGACCCGGCCACCGGCACCGGCACCTTCATCTGCGAACTGCTCGAACACTTCCGCGGCCAGCCGCAAAAAATCAAACACAAATATCGCAGCGAGCTGCACGCCAACGAAGTCGCCATCCTTCCCTACTACGTGGCCAACCTCAATATCGAGGCCACCTATGCCGCCATCAGCGGCGAGTACGCCGAGTTTCCCAGCCTGTGCTTCGTGGACACCCTCGACAACGTCGGCCTGCACACGGCGGCCAAGGGCGCCACAGCCGACCTCTTCGGCAGCGTCAGCGAAGAAAACGTCGCGCGCATCAAGCGCCAGAACGCGCGGCGCATCAGCGTGGTCATCGGCAACCCGCCGTACAACGCCAACCAGCAGAGCGAGAACGACAACAACAAGAACCGCGTCTACCCGCAGATCGACGCGCGCATCAAGCAGACCTACATCGCCGAGAGCACCGCGCAAAAAACCAAGCTCTACGACATGTACGCCCGCTTTTTCCGCTGGGCCTCCGACCGGCTCGACGCCAACGGCGTGCTGGCTTTTGTGACCAACCGCAGCTTCATCGACAGCCGCACCTTCGACGGATTCCGCAAGACCGTGGCGCTGGAGTTCGCCGAGATTTACGTGGTCGATCTGGGTGGTGACTGGAAGCGCCAGGATGACCCAAACGCCAGCGGCGGCAACGTGTTTGGCATCGGCACTGGGGTGGCGATCTCATTCATGGTCAAACGAACCAGCAAGGCCCAGAATCAAACCGAAGCGCGTATCCGCTATGCGGCAGCAGGGAGATACGCCCAGAGCGCGTCCGAAAAACTTGCCTGGTTGAGCAAGCAATCGCTGGGCGACATCGCGTTCGACGAGATTCAACCAGATCAGGCGGAAAACTGGATCAACCTCTCCCACAACGACTTCGACAGCCTCATCCCGCTTGCGAGCAAGGCCACAAAGTTGGCGAAAACGGCGGTGAAGGAGCGGGCGATTTTCAAGTTGTTTTCGCTTGGGGTTGTGACCAACCGCGATGAATGGGTTTACGACGAAGATGACGCGCACTTGCAGGCCAAGGTGAGTTTTCTCATTGACATCTATAACGCGCACATCGAGCGACGAGATGCAGACCTTGGAAACACGATCAAGTGGACGCGCGCCGTCAAGTCCGATTTGAAAAAGGGAGTGCGCTACGCGTTCAACCCCGCAGAGATTCAGACGAGTTGCTATCGCCCTTTCGTCAAACGCCGGTTGTATTTCAGCCAGCAACTCAATGAAATGCAGTACCAGTTGCCCTCCATCTTCGGCAGAGGCGACACACAGAACCCTTGCATCGTGGTGACTGACGCTACGGCGCAAAAGCCGTGGATGGCTTGCGCCGTGGAACAGGTTCCCGATCTGCACTTCGTCGGTGCAGCAGCGGGTACGGTCTGCCTGCCGATACAGCGCATCGGTTCAGATGGAGAACTCGCAGACAACATCACCGACTGGGCTTTGAAACAGTTCGCCGCGCACTACAAAGCCGCCGAACCCTCGCCCCAACCCTCTCCCGCCAGCGGGAGAGGGAGCAAATCCAAATCTGGCGTCCGCAAGATCACCAAGGAAGCGATCTTTCACTACTGCTACGCCGTGCTGCACGATCCGGCGTACCGCGAGACCTACGCGCAGAACCTCAAGCGCGAATTCCCGCGCATTCCGTTCTACCCGGACTTCTGGCAATGGCAATGGGCCGCGTGGGGCGAGACGCTGATGCGCCTGCACATCGGTTTCGAGCGCGTCGATCCCTGGCCGCTGCAACGCACCGACACACCAGACACCCGCGCCCGCGCCTCCGGTCAACACCCCAAGCCCGCGCTCAAGAGCGACCCCGCGCAGGGCCGCATCGTCATCGACACCGAAACCACGCTGCACGGCGTGCCGCCCGAAGCCTGGGCCTACAAACTCGGCAACCGCTGCACCATCGACTGGGTGCTCGACCAGCACAAGGAAAAAAAACCCAAAGACCCCACGATCCGCGAGCGCTTCGACACTTACCGCTTTGCCGACCACAAGGAAAAAGTCATCGACCTGCTGATGCGCGTCACCACCGTGAGCATGCAGACGCAGCGCATCGTGCAGGCCATGCGGGCGGCGCCGCGGTGAGCTTGCGGGCGCTGGGCCAGGGCAACCCGGTTTACAAAGCGTTTCAACTGCGTTTTAGGCGTCGGGAAAGACCCTGACGAATCACAATCCAGAGGGCGGCGGCACGGCCTATTCTGAACAGATTCGATTCATGCAGGAGTGCTCATCGCGTGAATCCGCATCGGTCCGGTTTTTTACTTGAGCAAGAGTTTCCATGTCATCGCATTTCGTCATTCTTGGTGCCGGGTTTGCCGCCCTCACCGCGGCGCGCACCTTGCGCGCCAAGGCGCCGCAGGCGCGCATCACTCTGGTGGCGCCCAAGGCCGAGTTCGTCTATCTGCCCAGCCTGATCTGGGTGCCCACGGGGGTGCGCAAAAGCAGCGATCTGGTCATTGACCTGACGCCGTTTCTGCACAAGCACCACATCGACTTTCTCGCCGCCGAAGTGACTGGCCTGCAAGACGCCGGGCGCACGGTGCTGACCACCGGCGGGCCGGTGGAGAACGACGGCCTGATCATCGCCACGGGCGGGCGCTTCATCAAAAAGCTGCCGGGCATCGAACATGCCATCGCGCTGTGCGAAGGCGTAGCGGCGGCAGAGAAAATCCGCGCGCGGCTGCTGGCGATGGACAGCGGGCGCATTGCCTGCGGTTTTGGCGGCAACCCGCAAGAGCCTGCAGCGGCGCGCGGCGGGCCGATGTTCGAGCTGTTGTTCGGCATCGACACCTGGCTGCGCCGCAAGCGCAAACGCGACAAGGTGGAGCTGGTGTTTTTCAACGCCTCCGAAACGCCGGGCCAGCGCCTGGGCGAGCGTGCGGTGACGAGCTTGCTGTCGCATATGGCCAAGCGCCGCATCGACACCCATCTGGGCCACAAGCCGTTGCGCATGTCGCCCGAGGGGGTGGAGACCGAAGGTGGCATGGTCAAGGCTGATCTCATTCTGTTCATGCCCGGCATGACGGGGCCGGGCTGGACGCATCAGTCCGAGTTGCCGCGCTCGCCCGGCGGCTTCATCCAGGCCGACGCGCATTGCGCCGTGCCCGGTTTTGAGCGTGTGTTCGTTGCCGGAGACGCCGGCAGCTACCCCGGCCCGGACTGGCTGCCCAAGCAGGCGCACATGGCCGATCTGCAGGCCAAGGCCGCCGCCGAGAATCTGCTTTTGGTGATGCAGGGCCAGCCCGCGCAGCATGTGCCCAAGGCCGAGCTGGTGTGCATCGTCGATACCATGGACAGCGGCATTCTGGTGTTCCGCGATGCGAACAAAACCATCGTCCTGCCACCCTCGCGCGCGTTCACCTGGGCCAAGCGCTGGTTCGAGGGCAAATACCTCAAGGACTACCGCTCGGCTTGACTTCATTCAGCGCAAACGACCCCACCCCAACCCTCCCCACGCCTGGGGAGGGAGTGTTTGCTCCTCCTCCACAGCGTAGGGGAGGTTGGGAGGGGGCATCCGAAGGAAGCGCGAAGCGCTGTACTCACCTCCCCCACATGTGGGGGAGGTTGGGAGGGGCATCCGAAGGAAGCGCGAAGCGCTGTACTCACCTCCCCCACATGTGGGGGAGGTTGGGAGGGGGAGTGGGTTTGTGCCCCAACTCACTCCGCCTTCTGGCCGATCAGCACATTGCCCAGCGCATCCTTGAGCTGCACTTCATCCACCCGCAGCAGCAATCCATGCGTCTTGGCGTCGCCGCTCAACACGGTGCTGGCGATGGTCATATGAAAGTGGATGTAGTTGGCAATGGCCTGGTTGATGGTCTTGAGCGTGGCCGGGTCGGTGCACTGCAGGTGGCGAAACGCCTCGGGATGGTCGTCGCTGTAGTGGTAGGGCGAGTTGTCGAAGTAATACCCCGCGCCGTGGATGAACAGGCGGTTGTCGATGGGGTAATACTTGCCTTCGGGCACATAGGCGTCGAGCGCGATGTCGTCCACCCGGATGAGCAGCTTGGGGTGGGCTTTGGCAAACGCGATCATGGCGTCGATCTGCTGCTTTTCGCGCGCGGTGGCCTGCACCGGCGCGGGCGGGTCGATCATTTCGGTGTTGGCCGTGAGGATGGCGCTGTAGTTCACCGGCTGCTGGGTGTAGGCATAGACATACGCCTTGAGCAGCACGGCGTTGTCGAGCACCACGGCGCCGTCGCGCACTTTGATGGCATGCACGCCCAGGCTCTGATCGAGCCGCACGCGCGAGGGCGAGCCGGGCAGATCGGTGACGGACGCGCTTTGCAGATTGATTTGTGTGGCTGGGGTGGCGGGTGCAGAGGCGGTTTCTGCCGCCTGCGCCAGCGCGCCGCACAGGCCGATGCCCAGGCCCGCGCTCAGTATGGCCGCGCGCAAGGCGGTCGGCAGCCGACGTGGCCGAGCGCGTGGGGTGTGTTGCTCCAAGTTGCCCATGATGTGTTCCTGATGGTTGTGCGAGCGTTGGTGGTGCGAGCCTTCAGGGCTCAGTGTTTTTCCGCCAGAGCAGCGGGCGCCGGGCCTTCTTCGTCTTCCCATCCGGTGATCATGGCCTTGATGTAAGCCGTGGGCGGGTGCGCGGTGGTCGCCAGATAGACGTGCAGGATGAAAAACAGCAGCATCATGTAAGCGGCAGCGGTATGGGTGAGGGCCACCCAGTCGAGCTGCAGCCCCAGGGGCGAGAGGCGAATCCAGCCATAGCTGAAGAACAGCAGCAGCAGGCCGCTGGCCCAGATCAGCGGATTGATCATCAGCTTGAGCCACAGATACGCCAGCCGCTGCAGCGGGTTGTGTTTGCGGAACGGCTCCTTGTGATACGGGTGATGTTCGCCGACGAACATGCCGTAGGCGTAATAGCGCGCCACCGTCCACAGGCTCTTGGGGCGCAGGTCGGGGATGTAGTTCTTCCAGGCGCCGGTGGTGAAGTGCCAGAACACGGCGAAAGCCCACAGGGTCATCAGCAGCCAGGCGGCGTATTCGTGGATGAGCAGGGCGTGCTCGAAATTGAAGCCGCCGAGATAGCCATGAATCTCGAAGCCGGTGAACAGCATGGTGATGATGAGCGCGGCCTGGCTCCAGTGCCAGAAGCGCTCGAAGCGAGTGAACAGGTAAACGCGGTTTGTCGTCATGATGATGTCCTTTCAATGACCGCGGCGGCGCAGCCACAGCCCGAAGCGGATGAGACCGTGGAGCAGCACCCCTGCCAGCGCCAGTGCCGCAGCAGCCAAGCCGATGAGCTCCAGCCACTTGTTGTGATCTTTCGGGCGGTGCGGCATGTACACGCCGTCGATGTTCTGCAGCCGGCCGTCGCTGGCGTGGCACTGCATGCACGAGAGCGCCTGCGTCTTGGGCGCCACCATGTGCTCGATCGGCCAGTACATATCGGTCTTGACAAAGCCGTAGTGGCCTGAATACGGCAGGTGCGCGGCCTTCATGCCGGCGGCAATCGAGGGCTGCCAGTCGTAGTTCATGGTGTAGGAATCTTTGTCGAAGCCGAAGGAATGGAACACCGCGAGGATGCCCGTCTGCGTGTCATACGGCTGGTTGTTGCGCATGATCTTGAACGGAAAGATCTTGGACTTGCCGTCGGTTGGGCTGCCTTCGATGGCGTTGAGCTCCACCACGCCATCCTTGTTCTTGAAGTCCTGCACCTTGTCGCCGACATTCATCCAGCGTTCCACGCCGTTGAACCAGCGGTATTGCGGCACCACGTTTTCCGCCCACTTGAAACTGCCTTTGACGCCCCAGTAAGTGTTCCAGCCGTGGCTGTCGTTGATGACCAGCGGCGAGCCGTTGGGCGCGAGTTTGCCCGCGGTGGCGTAGTTCCATTGCATCTTGGTTGGCAGGCCGCCGCGGGCGAACTCGGGAATGTGGCAGGTCTCGCAGGCGATGTCGCGGGTGTGCATGTTCAGCGTGGCCGCATGAATCTGGCTGTTGAGGTCGTTGCCCTTGTGCGGCGCCTGCCCGTGGCAGGACACGCAGCTTGCCGCTTGCCCGTTGTGCGGGCTGCCGCGCATGAACTGCTTGCTGTCGATCATCATGTCGGTGATGTAGCGCGAGCCGCTGACGTTGTGGTTCTCGGTCTTGTGGCACTCCTGGCACGAGAAGTTCAGGCCCTTGGCGTCCATGTGCACATCTTCCGCACGGGAGGGGCTGACCAGCGAGCTGTCCATGTCGCCGTGCTTCACGCCGTCGCCGCCGCCGCCGTAGAAGTGGCACTGGCCGCAGGTGTAGCGCGTGGGCGAGCCCACATGCTGCGCGATGTTGGCGAGGTTTTCCGGTTCGACGAAGGGCTTGTCGGTGCCGTACACCTCGCCGCAGCCGGGACGCACCGCGATTTTTTCCATCGCCGGGTTGCCGCCGATGAACGGAATCTTGTGATAGGTCTTGGTCTGGTCGTGGCACACCAGGCAGTCCACATGATCCTGGCCGCGATGGTCGAACGGCACGAACTTGTTGGGATCGGTGCTGCCATAGCCCACATGACACACGGTGCAGAACTGCTCGTTGCTGATGGGGCTGACGCAGAAGTTGTTGTAGACGTGGTTCTTGCCCACCAGCGTCTTGGTCTTGGGGTCGTAGGCCTTCCAGGTCCAGTGAATTGTGGACATGACCTGCTTGGCCGCGTCGGTGTGGCAGCTCAGGCAGGCTTTGGTGACCTGTTCGGGCGAGGTGAACGGCCCTTTGAGCTGCGGAAACTGGCTGTGATCCTGCGGCATTTCCTTGCCCACATTGCCCTTCTGCACCGTGGGCGTCACGCTGGGCACCACATGCCAACTGTCCTGCGCCGCATCGGCGGGCTGAACTTTCACCCCGTTCTGCGCGACAAAGGTTGCGGCGTCTTGCGCGGCGGCAAACGGGCTGAGCGCCAGCAGGCTGGCGGCAAGGAAAACGGTTTGCGCGGTTTGCGCCAGCCGGGTTCGCGCTGCGCGCGCAACCCGGCTCTCTCCGGCTTGTCGATGGAAATCCATGGCCCACACTCGTCTCGTTGGAAGAATGGGCGAGATGCTGCGCCGGCAGTTCCTCTAATAAATTGACCTTTCGCAATGGAGTCGAGGCGAAAATTTTCTGTGTCGGCATCGTTTGATCTGTCCCCGCGAAAGAAAAATATGGTTACACGGGCTCTCAATTCATTACATGAAGCCGGCCATGCTCTATCCTTGCCCGACGTTTTGGAGAACGCACATGCCCTTGCTCGAACGCGCTCATGCGCTGATTGATCGCGCGGCGGATCTGCCGCCTCTCGGCGCATTGCGCCGCCAGCGCGCGGAAGCCGCCTTTGCCAGCAACACCGACGCCAACCTGTTTCGCGGTCTCTACCCCAGCTTCGACGCGGCGCAGGCCC
>JAQTVS010000121.1 GCA_028706735.1 Thiomonas sp. | reverse complement strand
CCAAGCGGACGTTGCGCGACGGCGTGCTCGCCGGCATTGGCGGCTTCGGCGCCTTGTTCGAGGTGCCCAAGCGCTACCGTGAGCCGGTGCTGGTGTCGGGCACGGACGGCGTGGGCACCAAGCTCAAGCTCGCTTTCGAATGGGACAAGCATGACACGGTGGGCGTGGATCTGGTGGCGATGAGCGTCAACGACGTGCTGGTGCAGGGCGCCGAGCCGCTGTTTTTTCTCGACTATTTCGCCTGCGGCAAGCTCGCGGTGGAGACCGCCACGCAAGTGATCGGCGGCGTGGCGCAGGGCTGCGAACAGGCCGGCTGCGCGCTGATCGGCGGCGAGACGGCGGAGATGCCCGGCATGTATCCGGCGGGCGAGTACGACCTCGCCGGATTCGCCGTGGGCGCGGTGGAAAAAAGCGGCATCATTGACGGTCGCAGCATCGTGCCGGGCGACCGGGTCATCGGCCTGGCATCCAGCGGCGCGCATTCCAACGGCTACTCGCTGGTGCGCACGATCATCGCCCGCACCGCGCTGGCCGATCTGCCGCAAACGCTGGATGGCAAGGACTTCCGCAGCGCCGTGATGGCGCCGACCCGCATCTATTGCAAGCCGGTGCTGCAGGCGCTGGGGCGGCACGCGATCAAGGGCATGGCGCACATCACCGGCGGCGGACTGAGCGAGAACATTCCGCGCGTGCTGCCCGGCGGCGTGCAGTGCGTGCTCGATCCCTCCACCTGGGGGCAGACCGAGCTGTTCGCCTGGTTGCAGCGCGAAGGCGGCATCGACGATGACGAAATGCGCCGCACTTTCAATTGCGGCGTGGGTTTTGTGCTGGTGGTCGCGGCAAGTGAAGCGGACGCCGTGCTCGCCACCCTGCGGGCACAGGGTGAAACCGGCTGGATCATCGGGGAGATCGCCACCCGGCCGTCAGCCGAAGCGCATCAGGTGCGCTACGCAGCCTGAGAGCGCCCCCAGACCTGCCGCGTTCGCGTCAGGCCTCCCGAGGGGAGTGAGAAAACTTGGGCGGCCCTGTGTTTCCTTGAGAGCCGTTCCCGCCTTACTGAAACGCTACTTCGTCAAAGCTGCGCAGCTTGCGGCTGTGCAGCCGTCCCATGGTCTGCTGGCGCAGCCGGGCAATGGCGCGCAGGCCGATGCGCAGATGCTGTTCCACCTGCTGGCGATAAAACTGGTCGGCCATGCCGGGCAGCTTGAGTTCGCCATGCAGCGGCTTGTCGCTCACGCACAGCAGGGTGCCATAGGGCACGCGGAAGCGAAAACCGTTGGCCGCCACCGTGGCGCTTTCCATGTCGAGGGCGATGGCGCGGCTCTGGCTGAAGCGGCGGTCCGGGCCGGGGTAGGGCAGCAGTTCCCAGTTGCGGTTGTCGGTGCTGGCGACGGTGCCGGTGCGCAGCACGCGCTTGAGTTCGTAACCGTGCAACTGGGTGATGTCGGCCACGGCGCCTTCGAGCGCCTGCTGCACCTCGGCCAGCGGCGGAATGGGCACCCACAGCGGCAGTTCCTCGTCGAGTACATGGTCTTCGCGCACATAGCCGTGCGCCAGCACGTAGTCGCCCAGCCGTTGTGAGTTGCGCAGTCCGGCGCAGTGGCCGAGCATGATCCAGGCGTGCGGCCGCAGCACGGCGATGTGGTCGGTGATGGTCTTGGCATTGGCCGGGCCGACGCCGATGTTCACCAGGGTGATGCCGCTGTGGTCGGGCAGGACGAGGTGATAGGCGGGCATCTGCGGCAGGCGCGCTGGCGGATGGCCGGTGGTCTGCGGCGGCGCATCGGCGCTGGCGCGCGTGGTGACCACATTGCCTGGTTCGACGAAGGCGGTGTAGGGCGGCTCGTCCTCGCCTGCGGCGCCGAGGGGCTTGGCCATCAGCGCATGGGCCAGGCGAACGAATTCGTCCACATAGAACTGGTAATTGGTGAACAGCACAAAGTTCTGGAAGTGTGCGGGCGCGGCGCCGGTGTAATGCTGCAGCCGGTGCAGCGAGTAGTCGATGCGCGGCGCGGTGAACAACGCCAGCGGCAACGGCCTGCCGTCCGGGGTGTCGTGGACGCCGTTGGCGATGCCGTCATCCATCGCGGCCAGATCGGGCAGGTCGAAGATGTCACGCAGTTGCTGGCGCTGTTCCAGGCTGAGATGCCCCTCGACATGGGTCTGCCCGGCAAAGCTGAAATGCAGCGGAATCGGCTGTTCGCCCACGCCGATTTCCAGCGCCACACCGTGGTTGGACAGCAGGAGCTGGAACTGCGCACGCAGGTAGTCGGCAAACAGATCGGGGCGGGTGAGGGTGGTTTCGTACACGCCGGGCGCCGCGACGAAGCCATAAGCCAGACGCGAATCCGGCCGCACCACGCTCTCAATGCGCACCCGCACGACGGGATAGCAGGCGCGCACCCGGCCCGGCGGCAGCTTGCCCGCGATGAACGCGCCGAGCTTGTCGCGCAGATGCGCGACTGCGGCTTCATAGAGAGCCTGTACATGCTCCAGCGCGGCTTGGGCATCGGTGAACACGGCGCTGGGAATGGACGCGGGGCAATGCAGGGCGTGCTGGTTGTGCGGCATGGCAAGGAGTTGAGCGTTGCAATGGCGCTATTGTCCACCGGGAGGTTTTCATCTGCGTGTCGGCGCGACGTGGCCGGGGAATCGAATATGCTTACCCGATTCCCTGTACCGAATTCGTCCTCATGCGCATCCTGAGCTGGTTTTTGCGGCTGGTGGTGTTCCTGCTCCTGTTTGGCCTGGCGCTGAACAACCTCGAACCCGTCACCCTGCACCTGCTGTTTGGCACCCAGTGGCACACGCCCATGATCGTGCTGCTGCTGGTTGTGTTCGCCTTGGGCGCGGTGTTGGGCGTGCTGGCGCTGCTGCCCTCGTGGATGCGGCACAAGCGGCGTGGGATGAAGCGACCCGGCAATGAACCGGCAGAGGCCGTGGCCGCCAAAACAGCGGCCGCGCCGGTCGAATTCCCGCAACAGCCGATCGACAGGCCGATCGATGGAGTTTGACCTCTGGTGGCTGCTCATCCTGCCCCTGATGTTCGCCCTGGGGTGGCTGGCCTCGCGAGTCGATCTGCGGCAGGTGCGCACCGAAGGCGCTCTACGCCGTGACGCGCCGCAGGCGTATTACCGCGGGCTCAACCATCTGCTCAATGAACAGCAGGACAAGGCGATCGACGCCTTCATCGAAGCCATGACCGCTGATACCGACACCGTCGATCTGCACTTCGCCCTGGGCAATCTGTTCCGCCGCAGGGGCGAATATGAGCGTGCAGTGCGGGTGCATCAAAACCTGCTCGGCCGCGCCGACCTGCCGCGCGAAGCGCGCGAGCGCGCCCAGCTCGCACTGGCGCAGGACTTTTTCAAGGCTGGGCTGCTCGACCGTGCCGAATCCGCCTATGAAGACTTGCAACGTACGCCCTACGCCTCGCAGGCGCTGACTGCGCTGCTGCAGATCAGCGAGCGCACGCAAGACTGGAACAAGGCCATCGCCCGTGCCGGCGAACTGGAGCAGCGCGCCACCGGCGCTTATCAGCGGCAGATCGCGCAATACTGGTGCGAGCTGGCCGCGCAACACCACGCCGCAGGCCGCAAGCCGCAGGCGCTTGCGGCGCTGGACGCCGCGTTGCAGGCCGCGCCGCAAGGCGTGCGACCGCGGCTGATGCGCGCGCAATGGGCGCAGGAGCGCGGCGAACTGCAGCAGGCCCTGCAGACGCTGGAGTCCATCGACTTGGTGCAGCCGGAATTCGTTGCGCTGGCCGCGGTGCAGATCGCGCAACTGCGCCAACAACTCGGGCAGGTGGCGGAGGGGCTGGCCTGGCTGCGGCAGCGGCTGGCGCAGACCCCCGCCATCGATCTGCTCGACGCGGTGCTGCTGCTCGACCCCGACCCCGCATCCAGAGCGCAATGCGCGCAGCAGTATCTGCAATCGCACCGCAGCCTGCTTGCGCTCAAGCGCGTGCTCGAACACCCTACGCCGGGCGCCAGCGTGCCAGAGGCTGCGGCCGCCATGCAGGGCGCGGTGGACAACGCGCTGCGCAGCCGTCAGCGCTACCGCTGCGCGGCGTGTGGATTTGAAGCGCGGCAATATTTCTGGCACTGTCCGGGTTGCCAGGGCTGGGAAACCTACCCGCCGCGCCGCCTGGAAGAACTCTCTCTCCTTGGATCATGAACGCAGAACAACTTGCCCAATCCCGCGTGCTTATCGTCGGCGACGTCATGCTCGACCGCTATTGGTTCGGCGCGGTCGACCGCATCTCGCCCGAAGCGCCCGTCCCCGTGGTGCGGGTGCTGCGCGATGAAGACCGTGTGGGCGGCGCGGCCAACGTCGCGCTCAACGCCGCCGTGCTGGGCGCGCAGGCCACGCTGCTGTCGGTGGTGGGCGCGGATGAGCCGGGACGCAAACTGGCCACGCTGCTGGTCGATACCCCGATCCGCAACGCCATGCGGCAAGATCCCACGCTCAAGACCACAGTCAAGTTGCGCGTGGTGTCGCGCCAGCAGCAGCTCATCCGCCTCGATTTCGAGCAGAAGCCCGATCACGAAGTGCTCGCCGCCATGATGGAGCGCTACGAACAGGAGCTGGCGTTTCACGACGTGGTGCTGCTGTCCGACTACGGCAAAGGCGGGCTGGAACACCTCGACCAGATGATGAACCTCGCCCGCACGCAAGGAAAAACCATCCTGGTCGACCCCAAGGGCCGCGACTACAGCCGCTATGCCGGCGCCACCATGCTGACGCCCAACCGCGCCGAGCTCGCGCAGGTGGTGGGCGACTGGAGCAGCGAGGACGAACTCACCGCCAAGGCGCAGGGCCTGCGCCGCAAGCTCGGTCTCAAGGCGCTGCTGCTCACCCGTTCGGAAGAAGGCATGAGCCTGTACGACGACTCCGGCGAGGTGCACATCCCCACCGAGGCCAAAGAGGTGTTCGATGTGTCCGGCGCAGGCGATACCGTCATCGCCACCACCGCGGTCATGCTGGGCGCCGGGCTGTCGATGGAAGAGGCGGTGCGCGTCGCCAACCGCGCCGCCGGCATTGTGGTGGGCAAGCTCGGCGCCGCCACCGTCACCCCGCAGGAGCTGTGGACATGAGAGTCATCGTCACCGGCGCGGCCGGGTTCATCGGCAGCAATCTCGTCAAGGGGCTCAACGCCCGCGGCATCACCGAGGTGATCGCGGTGGACAACCTCACCCAGGCCGACAAGTTCCGCAATCTGGCCGATCTGCAAATTGGCGACTATCTCGACAAGACCGTGTTTTTCGAGCAGTTCGCGCACGGGCATTTCGGCAAGATCGAAGCCGTGTTCCATCAGGGCGCCTGCTCCGACACCATGGAGCACAACGGCCGCTACATGCTCGACAACAACTACCGCGCCAGCAAGACCCTGCTCGACGCCGCCCAGGCGCAGGGCGTGCGCCTGCTCTACGCCTCCAGCGCCGCCACCTACGGCGCCAGCAGCACCTTCCGCGAAGAACCCGCGTTCGAGCGCCCGCTCAATGTCTACGGTTATTCCAAACTGCTGTTCGACCAAGTGGTGCGGCGCGTGTTGCCGCATGCCACGACGCAGATCGCGGGTTTCCGCTATTTCAACGTCTACGGCCCGCGCGAACAGCACAAGGGGCGCATGGCCTCTGTGGCGTTTCATCATGTCAACCAGTACCGCGAGCACGGGCAGGTGAAGCTGTTTGGCGAGTACCTCGGCTACGGGCCGGGTCTGCAGGAACGCGACTTTGTCTGGATCGACGATGTGGTTGCCGTCAACCTCTGGTTCTTCGATCACCCGGGCAAGAGCGGCATTTTCAACCTCGGCTCGGGTCGCGCCCAGCCCTTCAACGACGTGGCGCAAACCGTGGTCAACACCTTGCGCATGCAGGCGCAACGCCCTGCGCTGAGCCTGCCCGAACTGGTGGCCAGCGGCGAGATTGCCTACATCCCCTTTCCCGACGCGCTGGCAGGCAAATACCAGTGCCACACCCAGGCCGATCTGAGCCATCTGCGCGCAGCCGGCTGCGCGCACCATTTCGCCACCGTGGAAGAAGGCACTGCGGCCTATGTGCGGGCGTTGACCGCCGCGGACTGAGCTTTACTGCGGCCCGGTCCGGGCGTCTTGCGCGGCGTCGCGCAGCATCACCCCAAGCAGCACCATGCCAATGAGCATGATCACAGCGGTGATATACAGCGCGCCGTGGTAGCTGCTGGTGCGGGCAGCGATATAGCCCGCCATCGCCGGCGCCACCATCTGCGATACGCCGTAACTCAGGGTCAGGCGCGCCATCGCCTTGGCCGGATTGGCCGGAAAGCGGCGGCCAATGAGGGTCAGCGTCAGGCTCACGATGCCGACAAATGTGCCGCCATAGAGTACCGCGCTGAGCAGATTCAGCCACGGATTCGCCGTGACAGCGGGCAGCAAGATCGACGCCGTCTGCAGCGCGAAGGCCAGCAGCAGGGCGGGAATATCCCCCCGGGCGCGCGCCATGCGGTCCCACAAAAAGCTCGAGGGCGCGGCCGCGAGCCCCACGATCACCCAGACCCAGCCGCCCTTGCCGGCCAGCAAAGGCAGCTTGTCCAGAATGGCGACGATGAAGGTCGCGCTGATCACATAGCCGAACCCCGCGCAAAAATACATCGCAATCATCAGCAGCATCCAGCGCCGGGCGGGTGGCGCGGCCGCCGCATGCATCCCGCTTGCGGGCAAGGCAGCGGACGGCGCGGGAGGCGGCAGCCACAGCCAGGCTGGCACGAAAAACACCAGCCCGAGCAGCCCGAGCCCCACCCATTGCTGCGCCCAGTCGAGCCAGTCCATCATCGCCCCGACCGCCAGGCCGGAGACCACAATGCCCAGCCCCAGCCCGGTGAAATGCAGCCCCAGTTCGGGCCGGTGGCCGTTGCGGATCAGCCAGTTCAGCGCCAGGCCCGAGGCCAGCAGCAGCCCCGCCGTGCTCGACAGCCCGGAGAGAAAACGCAGCACCGCCCACAGCACCGGGTTGTCGGTCAGGCCCAGGCCAGCGGTGGTCACCACGGCAAGCACCAGGCCGATGCGGTAGAGCACGAACTTCTGCTGCAGGCTGCCGATGGACGCGGCGATCATCGCCCCGGAGATGTAGCCGGCGTAGTTGAAAGTCGCCAGCCACCCGGCGGCGAGCGGGCTCAGACCTGCCTCGCTGCGCATGATGGGCAGCATCGGGGTGTAGGCAAACCGCGCCAGCCCCACGGTGAGGATGAGAGCGCAGATGCCGGCGAACAGCACGCGCAGACGCTGTGTCGGGCTGGCGGCGGGGGTGGTGGCAGTGTGCATGCGCGGCAGGGTGGCTTGTCCGCCATCCTAAAACCTCAACCCCCGCGTTCGCCTTACATCAGCGAGTGCAAATCGGCCTGAGCGGGCACTGGCCCCCGTTTGTGGCAACCGCCATGGTGTGCTCAGCGGTCGCTGAGCTCGCCAGCATACTGATCGGCTCCTTCGAGCGCTGGCCAGAGGCCGGTGTCGACCCATTGCAGCCGCTCGGCCTCGCGAAAGCCCAATGGCCGGTGTCAGAGTGGAGCAGCCGCCCGGCGAGCTTCGTGAGTGGCAGAAGCTCGGCCTGAGCAGGCATTGGGCGGAACTCTCGGCGGCGGCTGCAATCATGCAGTCAGCGGTCATTGGCAGCATCGGCCTTGTGAACGGCGGCTTTGTGCGTCAGCACGCTCGCCGGCAAACCGGTCTCCTGGCACGCCCAGGAGCGCGACGACCGTCCA
>JAQTVS010000120.1 GCA_028706735.1 Thiomonas sp. | reverse complement strand
CACGCAGCGCATACGCGTCGGGTCGGGCGGGGTCATGCTGCCCAACCATGCGCCTCTGGTCGGGGCCGAAGCCTTCGGCACGCTGGCCGAGCTTTATCCAGGCCGCATCGACCTCGGTCTGGGCCGCGCCCCTGGCACGGACCCGCTGACCATGCGCGCCCTGCGGCGCGATCGCGTCGAGCGCGAAGAGGATTTCCCGCGCGACGTGGCTGAGCTTCAGCGCCTGCTCGGCCCGGTGGAACCAGGCCAGCGCCTCGTGGCCATGCCCGGCGCGGCCACGCAAGTGCCCATCTGGCTGCTCGGCTCCAGCCTGTTTTCCGCACGTCTGGCGGCGCAGCGCGGCCTGCCGTATGCCTTCGCTTCGCATTTTGCCCCGCGGCTGCTGCATGAGGCGCTGGCCTTGTATCGGGAAGAGTTTCAACCCTCGCCTGCGCTGGACAAACCCTATGTGATCATTGGCGTGCCGTTGATTGCCGCTCTCACCGACGATGAGGCGCAATACCTCGCCAGCAGCACGCAGCAGCGCGTGCTCGGCATTCTCACCGGGCAACGCGGCAGGCTGCAGCCGCCGGTTACGCAATACCTTGCGCAACTCCACCCACAAGAGCGCGCAGCCATTCAGGACTTCCTCGCCGCCGCCGTGATCGGCAGCCCCGAGACGGTGCGCCAGGGTTTTGCCGCCCTGGCGGAATCGACTCAGGCCGATGAATTCATGCTGGTTTGCGACGTATTCGATGCCGATTTGCGACTCCGCTCGCTCGAGATCGCTGCACAAGCGATGCGATGACTTCGTCCATGGCCTGGCGCCGGGTCTTGAAGCGCTGCCCGTGCAGCGGCTCCACCTTCAGCGACCCGAACAGCGTTTCGCTGCAGGCGTTGTCCCAGCAGTCGCCGCGGCGGCGCATCGAGGGGGTGATGCCGTACTCGGTCAGCGCGTCGCGGTAGTCCTTGCTGGCATATTGGCTGTCCCGGTCGCTGTGGAAGAGCAGCCTGGCCTGTTTGCTCGAATGGCGTCGCTGCTCTGCGCTGGCGCGGCGCACGAAGTGCGCGTGGTAGCCGGCCACGCTGACACCCAGCACGCGGCACTGCACCGAGATCGGCCCTACGTGCCGGTGGCGTTGAATGAAGGCGTACTTCACGTCGCTGCCTTTGCGAAGTACGCGTTCATCCAGCAGGACATTCACTGGATGTCCTGCTTCTGGGCTCCCCTTTTCCCAGGATGTCGCGCTCCATCTTCACGCGCGCCTGCCCGGCCCGAAGTCGGCTGATCTCCATCTCCTCGGCGCTCACCGCAAGGCGGTCAGCGTCTTTGAGCTTGCCTTGCCGGTGCGCCTTGACCCAGTTGAACCGCGTCAGGTCCACCACGCCCAGCGGGCGGGCCGCCGCCGCGATGCTCTGGCCGCCTTCGACCAGTCGCACAGCCTCTTGCTTGAACTCCAGCGTCTAGGAGCCTGTCGGGCTTGAGAATCGCGGGCTGCAAATGGGCCGCAGCGGCCCATTTTTGGCGACGCCGAAGCATCGCAAGCGCGTTTTCACCGGCTTCTTGACCCATAGCGGGGCGATGGGCCTGCAAATCCGGCAAAAACTGTCCTCGCTGAGGCCCATTTTCACTTTCGACGACCAAAGCCCGACAGGCTGCTAGCGCGCCCTCTTCGTCGGCTTCGTCATTTCCGTTCTCCTTGCTTGGATTGAAGCACTCAGCAAGGGATACGTTTTCCGGGGGCAAGGTCAGTGCCGCAATGCCTTGCCTGCCGCGAGGCCCGATGCGAGCATGGCATCCCGCCATGCCGCGATGTCCACCCCGCGAACATTTGCCAGAAAATGCCCACGACCTGCTCGCGGATGCAGCGCAGGCGTGAGGCCGCGCCGGCCTATCCACGCAAACGCGGCAGGCGGCCGGTTTCGTACCGGTCGAGCACTTCCGCCAGAGTGGTACGCTATGCTAGCTGCTCCAGGGCAGCAATGTCGCTATATTGCGCAGCGCGTTCGACCTCACGCGCCCAGGCTTCCGCGTCGGCCTTCAGGTCAAACGCGCGCGACAGTGTCGGCATGCCCTTGCGGCGAATCTATGCCATCCATCCTGCTTTTCGTTGCTCAAAGTGCGCCATGACCGAATCCTCCCCTCGATTCCCACTCAATTCCCACAATTACCCGGAAAAATACCGGCAGATCAAGCATTCATGCGGGTTGCAGCGATTCGAATTTGGTCATTACAAGGCGTAGGTCGGGGGTTCGAACCCCTTAGCACCACCCTCGGTTGTTTGTTCACACGCAGCTTCTGCCCCTCATCCTTCTTCTCATCGTCCTGATCAGGCCGCCTTCCAAACGGCATTGAACAGACGACGCACAATGCGCGTTGTTTCGCGTTGCACCCCTCTACAAGTCCGCGCCACCATGCTCGAATCCATACGCAAACACAGCAAGCTGATGCAGATTGTGCTGTTTGTCCTCATCTTCCCGTCTTTTGTGTTGTTCGGCATCCAGGGGTACAGCAGTTTTGAAGGCAAGCAAGACGCAGCGGCCAAGGTCGACGGACAGACGATCTCCATGGAGCAGCTCCACGCAGCCAACCGCGAGGAAATTGCGCGTCTGCAAAGCATGCTGGGCAGTTCGGTGGATATCAAGCAAATCGATACGCCTGAACAAAAGCTGCGCACTCTGGACGGCCTGGTGCGCCAGCGGCTGCTGCAGCTCGAAGCCCAGCGTGAGCACCTTGCGGTGACAGACGCCCAGGTTCAGCAGGCCATCTTGCAAATCCCCCAAGTGGCGGCGTTGCGCAAGCCGGATGGCAGTTTCGATGTGCAGGCCTACCGCAGCCTGATTGCTGCGCAAGGCATGACCACTGCGCAGTTCGAAGCGCAGGTGCGCGAACAACTCATCTTGCAGCAGGTGCTTGGCGGTATTGCGGATTCGGTAATTGACAGCCAAGCTTTGGCGACTGCTGCGGCCAAGGCCGCTGCGCAGCAACGCGAGGTGCGTCTGGCCCTGTTCAAACCGGCCGACTATGCAAGCCAGGTTCAGGTAACGCCCGCCGAAGTCGAGTCGTATTACAAAAAAAATACCGCACGTTTTCAAAGGCCTGAAGAGGCCAACATTCAATATGTCGTGCTGAGTGCAGACGCGCTGGGAGCCGATGTCAAAATCCCGCCGGAACAGACCAAGGCGTATTACGAGGCGAACCTCGCCAAGTTTTCGACGCCCGCGGAGCGCCGCGCCAGTCATATCCTGATCACTGTGCCGAACGACGCCACCCCCGCGCAGCAGGATGAGGCCAGAGCCAAGGCCGAAGCCATCGCCAAGCAGGTCGAGGCGAACCCGGCGGAATTTGCGGCGCTGGCTCGCAAGGACTCTCAAGACCCCGGCTCAGCCGACAAAGGCGGCGACCTGGGTTATTTCACCACCGACGCCATGGTCAAGCCCTTTGCGGATGCGGTGTTCGGCATGACGAAAATCGGCCAAATCGTGGGCCCGATCAAGACGCAGTTCGGCTATCACGTCATCGAACTGACCGGCATCAAGCCAGGAAACCAGCAGCCATTTGACGCCGTCAAGGCCGATATCGAAAAGCAGTTGCGGCAGGAAGCGGTGCAAAAGCGTCTGTCTGCAGATGTGGACACCTTCACCAATGCCGTGTTCGAGCATCCGGACAGCTTCCAGGCCGTGGAAGCCAAGCTCCACCTGAAAGTGCAAACCGCGAACAACGTGACCCGCGCCCCGCAGGCTGCCACGCCGGGCAACCCCAGCCCCCTGTCGAGCAAGCCATTTCTCGACGCTCTGTTTGCAGAGAACAGCCTGCGCAGCAAGCACAATCTGCAGGCGATTCAAATTGCTCCTAATGTTTGGTCCTCTGGACGCGTGCTGAGCTATTCCTCTGCGCAGACGCAACCGTTTGCCGACGTGCAGGCACAGGCCAAGCAAATGCTCATCGATCAGAAGGCCGCAGATCTCGCGCGTGAGGCGGGAGAAAAGGCGCTGAAGTCACAGGCAACGCTCACCCTTGGCGCTCCCCTGACACTGAGCCAGACTCAGCCGACGCCCGATGTTCCGCCCGCAGTCGTCGCCAAGGCATTCGGACTCAGTACTGAAAAGCTGCCGATCGTAGCCGGCGTTGACCTCGGCACACAAGGCTACGCAGTCGTCCAGGTGGTCAAAGCCATCGAAGGGGAGGTGCCCGCAGAACTGCTCCGCGCAGCGGCAGGCGCTGAAAATCAAACCCTGACTCAAGGTGTCATCAATGCCTACATCGAAGCATTGAAAAAGCGGTTTGGTGTGGAGATTCTCTACAAGCCAAAAGCAGAGCCAGCCATTGCCGGTTGACCAACTCAGTTGGCGCCGAACCCCGGTGACTTTCGTATAGAATGTTCGTTTTCCTGCGGTGGCTGTAGCTCAGTTGGTAGAGTCCAGGATTGTGATTCCTGTCGTCGTGGGTTCGAGTCCCATCAGCCACCCCAATAAAATCAATCACTTGGCCCAGCCTCACCCGCTGGGCTTTTTGTTGCTCGGCACTCATGTAATGGCTGTGTAATGTCTGCACGGGAATGGCCGGGCATGTCGCATCCTCCAGAAACGACAAACCCGGCGCGATGGCCGGGCGGCGGTTTATCTGCCGATGCACTACCGGCGGCGCTGCAATAGCTCGGCCAGCTTCGCCCGTGTCTCGGCACGCCATGCACGCATCCACGTTTCACCGCGCCATATGCCATGCGTGAGGCTATTCGCGCTCGCTCTGGCCTTGCCTGCGGCTGTGCGCGGCCCCGTGCTGCGCTCCCACGGCTTCCACCGTCTGATGGCCTCGGCTTGCTTGGCTCGCGCTTCGTCAGTCCATCGGGGCATGGTGAATAGTCCGTTTCAGAACGGCAGCTTGTCGAAGTGCAGCACGTCGCGCAGGTAGTGCCATGCATGGCGCTCAGCAGGCGTGCAATCATCAGGCGGTTGCTGCTCTTTGGCGTCGACAGAGTTCGCCAGCCGGATGAACGATTGCATGTCGATGCCCAGCAGGCCCAATAGCTCGGTGTCGCTGGCTTCGCGTGCGTTGCGGGGCTGCGGGCGCTGCTCCAGCCGCTCCAGCCGATATTCAAGGCTTCTGCTCATGGTTGCGGCCTCACGATGATGCGGGCAATGGTGTGGTCTGGCCTAAGTCCCTGCCGTGCGCAGGCGTCGGCTATGCGCTGTTCAGTTTCGGCAGCGGTTGCGCCTTGCTCCACAATTACCCGGCCCTCGTATTGATGCGCTGGCTTGTGGCGTTGCTCCAGCCGCTCTAGGCGGGTTTCAAGGCTTCGGCTCATGTGTTGCCGCTCGCCCGTAGCGCCCTTGTTCCGTTGCGATGCACTCATTCCCACGGCCTCCCATCGTCCAGCGGCTCCAAGGCGCGCATATTGGTCTTGCCGGGCGCGTCCGCTGTTGCCTTGCGCTGGCGCTGCACCGCGTAGGTTGTCAGCACCGCATGGGCCTGCATGTCGAGCACCGGGCGCGGCTCGCCGTTTGCTGGCGTCCATACTTTCGGCGTGAGTGTCCCAGCAAGGTGAACCGGCTCGCCAGCGTGCAGCCCTAGCAGGGCAGCGCCTGCGGCCTTATCGAAGCAAATCACGTTCACGAACAAGGCTTCACCGCTTTGCATCGGCGTGCGCACCTTGCACACCACAAACGGTTTTCCAGCTTGCCCGGTTTTCTGTTCGGCGGCGGTGTGCAGCGTGCCACCTATCAATGCGTCAATCATGGGCGGCCTCCAGTGGCACGGGTCAGAACAAACAGGGCAATCGCTGCAATCGTTGCAGGCGGCAGCGCCAGCAGGCAGAGTGCCAGCAGGGCGAAGGTTCGGGCGGCGTTCATGGCTTTGGCTCCAGGTTTTGGTTTTGCTCCAGGGAAAGGTTTTGCAACCACACACCCGGCCCGGTTCCCGCTTTCCCGATTTCCCGCAGCTATATAGCTGCTGCGGGAATCGCGGGAAAAGCTCGCGGGGTTCCGGTGTTCCCGTTTTCGGGACATTTCGGGAATCGCGGGAAAATTCAGGCCAGCCATAGCCACCCCCCTTCGATGTGGAGCAAACCCCGTCCGGCGAGTCCGGTAAGGGCCTGCTGTGCGCGTTCTGTCTGGCGCTTGACTTCACACGGCAGGCGGCCCCGTAGCGCATCAATGGCGGCCTCCACACCGATACAGGGCGTTCCCGCTGGCACACAATCCGGCATGCCTTCGCGGCTCGCCTTTTTCAGCACATCCGGCAGAGCGTCCCACACGACGCGCTGATTCCCGGATTTCGGCGGCAGTGCCTTGCGCACCTCGGCCCGTGTGGTGTCTGCCACCACGGCGCACGATGTCAGCGGCGTGCCGTCCGGTTCAATGCCCAGCATCACCACCTCCAGCCGAAACGGGATGCTTTCAGCGTCGGCACCGTCTTTGCTCTTGGCAATGCGCCACTCCCTGGCGTCACCATCGCGGCGCACCTCGATGGCCGCATCTAGAGCGGCGTGCAGGCTGGAATGGCCGCGCATGCCTTTGGTGGAGTCTTTTCCCGCGTGATGCACCAGCAGCACCAGGCCACCGATGCGGCGCTGCAAATCGGCGGCGGCTTCGATGATGCGGCCCATGTCCTGGCTGCTGTTTTCGTCAACCCCAGGCGCGGCGCGGTTCAGCGTGTCCACCACCACCAGGCCAGCACCACGGCACGCCTCGGCAAGCTCTGCCACATCATCCGGCTGGAGCAAATCGAACGGCTGCGACACCACAAAGCGCAAGCCTTCGGGCGCTGGCCTGCCGTGGTGTTTGTCCCAGGCTTGCACGCGCTGCGATAGCCCGGCCTCACCTTCCAAGCCTACATACACCACGGGCGCAGCGTTCACGCGATAGGTAAACCAGCGACGGCCCTCGGCAATCGCGGCGGCGGCGTCCAAGGCAAGAAACGTCTTGCCGCTGCCCGATGCACCGAACAGCGCGGCCAGTCCTTCAGCGGGCAGCACGCCACGCACCAGCCAAACCAGCGGCGGCAGTGCGGCCAACTCGGCAGCCGTGCGCAGTTTGTACCGGCGTTCGGGTTCGGCTGGCCTCGATAGCAGCACGTCTAGCGCATCGGTTCCGAACTCTGCGGCGTAGTCGTTCGCGTCAAAGTTCGCGGGCTTGTCGGCAGGCATGCGCACCACTTGGCACCCATGTTCGCGGGCGATGGCCTCGGCTTGCGCTTCCTTGCCCACATCGGGAACCAGCACCAGCGGCAGGGCTGGAGCGTGTGCCTTGATGGCTTTCACCACGGCGCCCATGCGGCCCGCACCAAAGCACACGGCGGCGGGTTGCCCGGTTGCTTGCCAGCAGGCCCACGCTTGGCCGATGCCTTCCACCACATAGCAGCATGCGGCGTCGGCAAGCTCGCCCACGATGTGCAGGCCGTCGCCAAAGCTCGCACCGGCAAGGTTCAGCTTTTTGGCAGCACCCGGCGGCGGGATGAATTGCAGGGTTTGCAGCTCACCGGCCAGCGTGCGGCAGGGCACCACAAGCCAGCCCGAAACATCCTGCCCGGCGATGCGCAGGGCTGAACCAGCGCGCACCTGGCGTAAGCCTTCATGGCTGCCACGCTTCGCCGTGACGTAGCCATGCAGCGGGTTTGCGGGTTCGCAGGCGGCCCAGATACCTGTGGCGTCTGGCTGTGCCCGTTGCGGCTTGGCTTGGCGCTGGCTTGCTTGGCTCGGCTGGCGCTGCTTCCGGGCTGTGTCTTTCCACCCGTGCGAAAAGGCAAGGTGAAACAGCGTGCCCGGCCCGATGCCGTCGCCTTTGAAGCTCTGCCACACGCTG
>JAQTVS010000119.1 GCA_028706735.1 Thiomonas sp. | reverse complement strand
GCGCCGCCTCGCTCACCTACTTGCAGCAGCTTCCGGCGCAGTCCATCAAGATCGACCAGTCCTTCGTGCGCGACATGGTCAACGACCCGAAAGACTTCGCCATCGTCTCCGCCGTGGTCACTGCCGCCAATCTGCTCGGGCTGGAGGTCATAGGCGAAGGCGCCGAAACCCTGGAGCATCTCTCCGTGCTGGCCGCGATGAACTGCACCCTGGCGCAGGGCTACGCCATTGCCCGCCCGCTGCCCGCGGACGCCGTGGCCACCTGGGTGCAGACCTGGGTGCGGCCCACGGCCAATCTGCGCGCCGCCGAATTTCCGCACGAGGTGGAAGTGGCCCAGCAGCGCCGCGTGGAGCGGCTGCAGCAGGCGGTGCGCGGCGAGGTGCCGTTTCCCGACCATGTGCTCGATGTGGCCGCAGAAAACCAGTGTCATCTTGGGTTGTGGCTCAACGGCCAGGGGCGGCTGTACTACGGTCGCGATGCGCGTTACGCCTTGCTGCTGGAGCAGCATGCCGAGATTCACGAGCTCGCGCGCCAGGCCAAATCAGCGCTGGATGCGGGTGATCTGGGAGCCGCGCGCCGCCTGGGTCAGGACGTCGCTGAACTCAGCGCCATCGTGGTTGCGGGCATCCGGCAGCTCAGCGCCGTGCCTCAGGATTGAGAGCGCCCAGACCAGCCGTGGCGCGCCAGGCCACCCGAGGGGAAGGAGAACACTTGGGACGGACCGACGTGTTCTCATGAGCCTGAGGCCGTAGCTGCCGCAGACACCACCTCGCCCAGCTCGATGACCGCCAGGGCGTAGAACGCCGACTGGTTGTAGCGCGTGATGACGTAAAAATTGTCCGTGCCCAGCACATAATCCGGCGCCGCTCCGACATTGGGCAGTTGCACCACGGCCAGCTTGCCCGCATACGCGCGGGCCTGCGGCAGCAGCGGCAGACCCATCGCCACCAGTTGGCCGGCGGTGAAGGTCGGCGTGATGTCGGGCCCGAGAAAAGTGTCCAGGCTGGCTTGCGGTAGATCAGGCGGCAACTGCAAGGGGAAGTGCGCAGGCTGGCCGCGCACCCAGCCTTTGGCCGCCAGGTAGCTGGCCACCGAGCCGATGGCGTCTGCGGGGTCGTTGATCAGGTCGATGCCGCCGCCATCGTCGAAGTCCACCGCGTATTTCAGAATGCTCTCGGGCATGAACTGCGGCATGCCGATGGCCCCCGCATAGGAGCCGCGCACCTGCAGCGGGTTGCGTGCATCCTGCGCGCACCACTGGAAAAAATCACCAAGCTGCACGCCGAAGTAAGCGCTGCGGTCACGCGGCGCCTGCGCGGGATAGCGCAGCGCCAGGGTGGAGAGCGCATCGACCACACGGAAATTACCCATATTGCGGCCATAAATCGTCTCCACCCCGAGGATGCCTGCGACGATGTGCGGCGGCACGCCGTAGCGCTCTTGCGCCCGCTGGAACCATACGCCGAATTCCTGCATGAAGTCGCTGCCCGCGCCGATGCGCAGGCTGTCGAGAAACCGGCTGCGGTACACCCGCCAGTTTTTCTTGCCTGGCGGCCCCGGCAGAATGAGCCGGGCCACCGTTGCGCTGTACTGCGCCTTGCCGATCAGCCGCGCCACCAGTGCTTCGGGCAGGTTGTTGCGCTCCGCGATCCGCGCAATCAAGGCCTGTGCAGCGCCGACATTCCAGTCGCCCAGTTGGACCGAAGACGCCGTTGTGGCCGGAGCCACGCCGCTCGCGCCGGGACGCGGCGCGGACGCGCCAGCGCCCTGAGCCAGGGCGGCAGGGGGCAGCAGCGCGCCCAAAGCCAGTCCGGCGCCAGCGTGCAGGCAGCGTCGGCGGCCCATGTTGTCGGGAGGGAAGGAGGCTTGCGGGGGTTTCAACATCGTGGTGAGCGGCAGGCGGAGCAATTCCGACATGTTCGCACGTCGGCGCTTTCCGTCGGACTCAAGCGCAGGGCGCGGCGGACGATTCAACATCTTGTCACATTTGATCTGTAACTTTTGGTGTTGCGCCGTAACCATATTGTCTGCGGCCGTTCCCTGATGGAGTTCAAGATGTCCCAATCCCCAGCCAATCCTTCACGTCGCCAGGCACTGAAACTGTTCGGTGGCGCGCCTTTGCTGCCGCTGAGCGCCGGCCTGGGCGGTTCCGCCCTGCTCGCCGCCTGCGGTGGCGGCTCGACGGCGGCCACTGCGGCCACCGCCACCCCCACGGCAGCCGCATTCACCGCGATGGCCGCGCCCGGCATCACCGACCCGGCGAGCATGGCGACGACCAACGTCGCATCTGCGCTCAAAGTGGCCTACAGCGACGGCAGCAGCCAGACTTACCAACTCGGTTATCAACCGTTTTTCATCACCGGCCAATCCGTGCCCAACGGCAACGGCGGCACCCTGATTGCCGGCAGCTACTTCGACATCAACGGCAAGCCGATCATGGATACCTCCGTGGCGAGCAAGGAGCGCCAGTTCTTCTCCGACGCCCCCGACGGCACTACGCTGCTGACGGTGCCGAACGCCAAGGTGGCCGGTGTGAAGGGCAATACCGTGTTCGCCGTGGTGCAGTTCGAGTACACCAGCCTGGATCAGGCGGGCGTCTCGGCCTATGGCAAACTGCCGTCACCCATTGCCGTGCTCACGCTCGATCAAGACCCGGCCACCGGCAAGCTCAGTCTGGTGAAGTATTTCAATGTTCCCACCCAGCCCGCCAACGGCTTGTGGATCACCTGCGGCGCCAGCCTGTCCCCGTGGGGCACGCATCTCAGCAGCGAAGAGTACGAACCAGACGCCGCCGCCATTGCCAAAAACACCGGTTTCCAGGCCTTCATCACCAATCTCTACGGTGATGCCGCTGCGTTGAGCGATCCGGCCAAGGCCAATCCCTACCTTTACGGCCATCTGCCCGAAGTCACCGTCAACGCCGACGGCACCGGCACGGTGAAAAAGCATTACTGCCTGGGCCGCATTTCGCATGAACTCATCCAGGTCATGCCCGACCAGCGCACCGCGCTGATGGGCGCCGACGCCACCAATGGCGGCCTGTTCCTGTTCGTCGCCGACAAGGCAGCAGACCTGTCGGCCGGCACGCTGTACGTTGCCCAAGCGACGCAGACCAGCGCCCCTGGCGTGGGCACCGGCGCCTTCACGCTGAAATGGGTGAACCTCGGCCATGCCACCAGCGATGAAGTGCTGGCGCTGGCGCAGGCCGCGGCGCAGAACGGCGGCACCCCCAGCATCATGGACGTGAAGACCATTGACCCGGTCGATCCCGCCTACACCCAGGTCTGGCTGGGCGGCAAGAAAAACTGGATCAAGCTCGTGCAGGGTCAGGAGAAGGCCGCAGCCTTCCTCGAAACCCACCGCTACGCCGGGCTCATGGGCGGCACCATGGCGTTCACCAAAATGGAAGGCACGACCGTCAACGCCAAGGACAAGATCGCCTACTCCGCCATGTCCTACATCCAGTCGTCGATGGTTGATGGCTCGATTCCCGGCTTCAAGGTGCAAGGGCCGAAGGCTGGCGCGGTGTACGCGCTCAACCTCAAGGCAGGGCAAGTGGACACCAGCGGCGCTGCGATGAACAGCGACTGGGTGCCGGTGGACATGGCCGCGCCTGCTGCGCTGATCGGTGAAGACCTCGCCACGGCTGACGCCTTGGGCAATCTCGCCAACCCGAACAAGATCGCCAACCCCGACAACATCAAGTTCGCGGAAACACTGCGTACCCTGTTCATCGGCGAAGACAGCGGCATGCACGTCAACAACTTCCTCTGGGCCTACAACGTCGATACCCAGCAACTCAGCCGCATCCTGTCCACTCCGGCGGGGGCAGAATGCACCGGCCTGCAAGGCGTGGACGATGTGAACGGCTGGATGTACGTGATGAGCAACTTCCAGCATGCGGGCGATTGGGAGGTCAAAACCGTCACCACCAACGGCGTGACCAACACCACCGGCCTGCATGCCAAGGTGTTCCAGACCCTGGAGCCGCTGATCGACAAGAACTACGAAAACGGCTTTGGCGCTGCCGTAGGCTACATCACCGGCTTGCCGCAGGCCACCAAAGTCTGAGCATCCCGCAGACGTTTCATCCAGGCCCGCCGCGTGCGGGCCTTTTTTCTGCGGGTTCATCCCGGTGTCAACCGGGCAACAAATCGGCATACTCCCAACACTACCGCGCACTACCGAGTCTTCTCAGGCGCGACAATTAAAGGAGGCAGGTGCGGCGCACAAACGCCCACCCGGCGTGTGGATGTCTGCAGAATTGCCATTGAACTGGATTCTTGAGAAAACCCCAAAAGGCCGCGACGAGTTGGCCACGCGCGCCAATCATCTGATGCCTGGGCAGCGCAATCTGCTCATCATGGCGGATGGCAATCGGCCGGTGGCCGAATTGCTCAAAGCGGGCGCCGACCCCCAGCGCTGCCTGCAAGCGCTGCGCGGCTTGCTCGACGAGGGCTATCTGGTCCGCAACGCCGCCGCATCCGCCTCGGATGCGCCCGCCTCCTTGTTTGCCACCGACGCGCCGCAGCAGACACCCCACGCCTTGCTCATCGCCCTCGTTGAAGAACAGTTTGGCGCCCAGGCGCCACGGCTGGTGCAGAAAATCGAACAACACCCCGATACACCCGAAGGCCATGCCGCTGCCGTGCAAGCCTGCGTCAAATTCATCCGCCTGTTCATCGACGAGAAACAAGCGCAAGCCTTCGCTCAACGCGCGCAGGAATTGTTGCCTGACTGACTCGTCCGCTTGGAATCCAGCCTGTCGCCGTGTCGTCGCGCCACGGCAGGGCTCCATCACCATCCCCTGCGCGAGCGTTTCAAACCATCTTGGAGACAACACCACATGAAAACACTGTTCAACCCCCGCCGTTCGCTGCAAGCCCTCGGTCTGGCTGCCGGTCTGGCCCTGTCCTGCGTGGCGGCCACAGCCAGGGCTGACACCCCCGTGCTCATGTCGCCCCAATGGGCCAGCGAAGCCTGCACTGCCTGGAACAACACGCCCGAGTTGATCAACGGGCTCAAGGGCGAGTTCATGCATGACGACAAGGGCCGCGGCTATAAGCTGGTGGAGATGTACCGCACCGATTGCGGCAAAGACACCGTGGTGGAACTCAAGCTGCAACTGCAGAACGACAAGGCCATGTGCGTTTCCGGCGGCGCCCCTACCCTCAAGCCCAACTTCGACGTGGACTTCCTCATGCACGCCAACACCAAGCAGTGGGAAGAAATGGGCAAGGGCGAATACGGCCCGATGAAAGCCATGATGTTCGGCCGCCTCGAATTCCAGGGGCCGAAGATGGTGGCCATGCGCGCCATGGACCCGTTCTCTTCTTTCCTTCTGCTGGTCGGCAAAGTGCCGGGCAGCACCGCCACCTGCCCGAAATAAGCTAGGAGCCTGTCGGGCTTGAGAATCGCGGGCTGCAAAAAGCTGTTGCCGCAGGCCATCCCCACACTTTTTTTTCGCTCGACGCGACTCAAGCCCGACAGGCTCCTAGAGGTGCGTTTCACGCGCCTGAAATCAAAAAGGCCGGGACGCAGTGCATCCCGGCCTTTTTGATGTGCCTCGATCATAGACCAGGCTTCGGTGCTGAGGGGTGGATATACGCCCACCCTTGCGCTTCCCGAATCGTGATTTCGCCCATGCCGGACGGCACCACCGTGATGAACGGATACAGATCCTTGCGATCCACATGCAACTCGCGCAATGTATTGGCGCATTGCGCAAGCAGCACGCCCTGCTGTTGCAGAACCTGCAACTTTTTCTCAAAGCCATTGTTCTTGACGTAGGCGGCGAATCCCTGAGCGTTGGCAATCAACTCGACCTGCACCTTGCCTTTGAGCCTGGGGTCGTGGAGCAGGTTTTCTATATTGTTGATGGTCTTTTTGATGGAACCTGGACTACCGGAGTCGATCTGGAAGATCGCGCCATAGTGCGACTGCGTGGCGATTGCTGGCGCTGTATCCTCGGCGTGTGCAAGCCCGGACAGGAGTGCAAATGTAGTGAGCGTTGCGCCAACAAGCCCACGTCGGATGAGCATGTTCATGGAGTTTTCCTGGGACAAAGTGGGAAATGGCGCTGGAGCCATCAGAAGAAATGACGCAGGCCAATGGTTAGACCACTGGCGCTCGCGCCGCCAACGGTTCCCTGTGCGGTAAAACCGTTATCGCCAACATATAAATCTGTTGCCGAATCGTTGCTGATGCGTGAATATGACGAATAGACGTTTGTCCTCTTGGAGAGCGGATAAACATAACCAATAGCCATTTGCGTTGCAGTGGTGCCAGATTTGTTCAGGTCACTGCGCCTGGAAATCGAAGCCAGAAATTTCCCCCGCGGCAGGGGAATCGTTGCGCCGAGCATCCATATTTTCAAATGCGGTGCGAAATGTCCTGCCGCATAGGGCAGACCATCGCCGTACTTTTCGTCAGAATAGAGTGCAGTCACGGTGGCGACGGAAAAATCATATCCACCATAGAGCTGGACGACTTCATTATTGAACGAGCCCTGTTGGGTTAGCGTCGCAACTGGGCCGAATTCCCATGCCAGTGCAACATAAGGATTGAATTTGCTGCTAGCGCTGTACGGATGATTATTTTTTAGGTAATCAATTCCGGCGGTCAATTTTTTGGACTCATAATCGACGTTCAGTTCATAAGACTGACCCTTTGAGAAGCTTCCGGGCTGTCCACCGAATGAGTAGAGCAGGGCGCCCGTAAGTCCGCCAAAATCGGGAGTTCTGTATCCAACAGCCTGCGAAAAACGAACGTAGTTATAGCCTGCCGGGTCGATGTTTTTTACAGCCCCAGTCATCCCTGTCATGAATGGATCGATCTTGACGAGGTTGTCGTAATTCAGGCTGTAAAAGCGTCCGGCCTTGAAAACGCCATAGCGGCTTTTCAACCCCAGCACGCTGAGGCGACCCATGAACCCCCCACCCGAGCAAACACTCGATCCCACGGCACTGTTATCACCTTTGTAAACGAGGCTGCCTGGAAACGAATTGGTGCCGTTTCCACAAAATCCGGTTTCAACATCAAAAAATGTTTGCAAACCTCCTCCCAAATTTTCCTGTCCTCGTATCCCGATCCGGTCTGTGGATTGCACGCCGGAGCCGAGCCGGTTCAGGCTGGTGTTGTCATAGGTCAGCCTTTCAATGCCCATGTCGATGACACCGTAGAGCTGGACGCCCTCCTTAGCGTGGGCTATTTGACAGCATGTCCCTATGACGACGGCCGCCATGATGCTTTTTTTCATGCAATCTCCTCCTTGATCTATTTTTTGGAATCCGACAGCGTGCTGCTCGGTTCTTGGCTGATGGACTTCAGCAAGGCGGATTCAAATGGAGATTGCAACTCTCAACAAATTGATTTTTCTTGTTACTTATATGAATTTAATTTGTTTCAAATGCTGAGCGTTAAATATAAATAAATTACTAATTAATAAAATAATTGAATAATTATTTATTTATATTTTAAGAATTTCAATAGGTTGCAAGAACCGTCGGTATTCCTGCGAGAAAATTCGCCAAGAATATTCATGCAATGCGATAAATTGGCGCGGCGTGATCAGTCCAATCGCGGCCGGACGGCGAAGACTCCGCTGTTACATTCAGACGGATTTGTTGCAAGTGGCGTGGCGCGTCCTTGGCCTTGCCGTCGTGCGGTCAAGCTGGTTGCACCGGGCAAACCGTATCGGTCAGCCCAGGACTGGCGGGAAACAGGCGGAGGCTGTCAGGTCAGCACGATGTCGTACTGCTGCTGCGAAAACGCGGGTTCGACCTGCAGCGACACCGGCTTGCCGATGAAGTCGGAGAGCGAGGCCAGGTGCTGGCTTTCTTCTTCGAGGAACAGGTCGATGACGTCGGCGGCGCCGACGATGCGGAACTCGCGCGGGTTGAACTGTTTGGCCTCGCGCAGGATTTCCCGCAGGATTTCATAGCACGCGGTGCGCGCCGTTTTCACTTGCCCCAGCCCGCCGCAGGTGGAGCAGGGCTCCAGCAGCAGGTGCGCCAGCGAGTCTCGGGTGCGCTTG
>JAQTVS010000118.1 GCA_028706735.1 Thiomonas sp. | reverse complement strand
ATGCGGACGCGCTGCGCACCGAAATCCTCGCCATGCGGCAGAAAGTGGCCGACGGCCATCCCAACCACAGCGGCTTGTTCGACGTGAAGCACGACCCGGGCGGCATGGTCGATGTCGAATTCGCCGTGCAGTTTCTCGTGCTGGCCCATGCCGCCGACTACCCGCAACTCACCGCCGACCTCGGCAACATCGCCCTGCTCGGCATGGCCGAGGCGCTGGGCCTGCTGCCCACAGGCGTCAGCCGGCCTGCGGCTGACGCCTACCGCGAACTGCGCCGCATCCAGCACCGCGAACGGCTGGCCGGCGCCGACGCCGCCCGCGTGGCCGCAGACACGCTGCAGACCGAGCGCGCCGCGGTGCACGCGCTCACCCACGCGGTGTTCGGCGCGCAGCGTGTGGCGCAGGAGGCCGAGGCGCAGGCCAGGTAGTCAACGTCAACAGGCCGCGCAGGCAGGGAGGGACGCATCATGGAGATTACGGTCTATCGCGCCACGCCCTTGTTTCAGGAGTCGCGCACCCTGCCCGCCGCAACCTACAACCTGGCCCGTGTGCTGCAGGCGCGCAGCCCCAAAGGCGTGGCCTTCGTGCCCATCCGCCCCATGCAGGTGCTGGCCATCGTGGACGCCACCGAGTTTGTGTTTCTCGACAGCCAGTACAAAAGCTGGGTGATGCTGGCATGGCAGGGCTTCCATCCCAACGCGCGCACCGCGCTCGACGCCCCCGTGCCATTTGATTGCGTGCACTACGAAGACACGGCGCAAGACGCCATGCGCCGCCTGGTGCACGAATTCCACCGCGCCCTCGAACGGCTCGCCGCCAAACAGCGCATCGACGGCCCGGCCAAGGTGCTCAGCCTGACCGCGCGGCGGTGAACCCCGCCCCGCGCGGGGCGGCACGCATCAGCGCGCCAAGCCCGCAGCCACATCCCGGAACGCCGCCAGCGCCGCTTCCAGATGGTCGATGATCTCTTGCTGCAGCACCTCGGGCGGCGGCAGGTCGTCGAGCTTGTCCAGGCTGTCGTCCTTCAGCCAGAAAATGTCCAGACTGGCCTTGTCGCGGGCCATCAGGACGTCGTAGCTGAAGTAGCGAAAGCGCTCGGTTTCCTGTCGATCATGCCGATTTTCCGGGTGATAGCAGGCGATGAAATCCTGCAGGTCGTCCAGCTTGAGCGTGCGGGTTTTCAGGGTGAAATGCTTGTTGGTGCGCAGGTCGTAGAACCACACGCCTTGGGTGTGCACCTTGCCGTCTTTCGGCCTGGCGTCGAAAAACACCACGTTGGCCTTCACGCCCTGCGCGTAGAAAATGCCTGTAGGCAGGCGCAGGATGGTGTGGACATCGCAGGTTTCCAGCAGCTTGCGGCGGATTTTTTCGCCCGCGCCGCCCTCGAACAGCACGTTGTCGGGCAGCACCACCGCCGCCTTGCCGTCCAGCTTCAACAGGCTGACGATGTGCTGCAAAAAATTGAGCTGCTTGTTCGAGGTGGTTTCCCAGAAGTCCTGGCGCTCGTAAGTCAGCGCGTCGCGGTCTTCCTCGCCTTCCTCGTTGGTGATGGTCATGCTGCTCTTCTTGCCGAAGGGCGGGTTGGCCAGCACATAGTCCACCTTGGCGCGAGGCTCGGCAATCAGCGCATCGGAGCGTTCCACCAGCGGCTCGCCATCCAGCTCGCCAATGCTGTGCAAGAACAGGTTCATCAGGCACATGCGGCGCGTGTTGGGCACGATCTCGTTGCCGTGGAAGGTCTGATCGCGCAGAAACTCTTTTTGCGCCTTGTTCAGTTGCGCGCCTGGGCGTGTCAGCCAGTTGTACGCGCCCAGAAAAAACCCGCCGGTGCCGCAGGCCGGGTCGGCGATGGTCTTCATCGGCTCGGGCCGCACGCAGGCCACCATCGCCTCGATCAGCGCGCGCGGCGTGAAATACTGCCCCGCGCCGCTCTTGGTGTCTTCCGCGTTTTTCTGCAGCAGCCCTTCATACAGGTCGCCCTTGGTGTCGGTGTCCAGGCTGATCCAGTTTTCCGCGTCGATCATCTGCACCAGGCGCGACAGCTTGGCCGGGTCCTGAATCTTGTTTTGCGCCTTGAAAAAAATCGCGCCCAGCATGCCGGGTTCATTGCCCAGCCGGTGCAGGGTGGCGAGGTAATGCGCCTCCAGCGGCTCGCCGGTCTTGCCGCGCAGGCTGGCCCAGTCGAACCCCGGCGGAATCTGCGTGTCGCGGTGGTAAGGCGCCTGCGCGTACTCGTGCGCCAGCTTCAGGAACAGCAGGTAGGTGAGCTGCTCCAGATAATCGCCATAACCCACGCCGTCATCGCGCAGGGTGTGGCAGAAATTCCAGACTTTCTGGACGAGGGTGGAGGTGTTCATGCGCTTGCCCCAAGAAGCTCGCCTTCCATGCGCCGGATCGCGGCGATCAAATTGCGGAAGCTGGGCGAACGCGTGTTATCAAGGTTCAGATGACGGCCAATGCGGCGCGATCCAGCCACCTTTTCATAGCGGTTTTTGGTCAGCGTTTTTAGCTCTTTGTTCGGGCTGCCCAGGTGGTCGGGCGCTCTGAATTTCCTGCTGGGCTGGTGCTGCGCCAGGCTCGTGATTTCCAGCGCCTGTTCGACAGCCTGCAAATCGGCCAGATAAAACGTCTCCAACTCCCGGCAGGCGATGCGAACCATGCAGCGATCTGCTTTGCCGGATTGTTGACACAAATCCAGCAGCTTTCTTTTAACCAGGGTGCAGTCCGGGCTGCTGTCCTGATCGCGCAGCACGATAAATCGCGCCTGATCGTTTTGATACGCACGGATCTTGCGCATCAACTGTTTTTCGAGATCCTGTTTGCCTTCAAACGGAATGCATCGGAAAGTGACCCCAGCGTTCAGCATGCGCGGCAACAAGGACTCCAGCATCGCCTTGGCCGAAGGCTCTTCGAGCAGAAACACCAGTTCACTCATTGCGGATCAACCCCGCCAAAGAATCCCTGCTTCCACAGATAGCCGAGCTGATCGCCCTCTGCCACATAAGCGGCAATCTGCGCGTCATCCTTGGCTCGGTGAATTTCCGTGCACCCTTGCCGCTTGACCAGCCAACAGACTTCCTCAAGTTCGAGCGCGTTCAAAAAATCGGGTGAATGCGTCGAGACAAAAACCTGCCCCCCGCGATTGGCGTAGCTTCGGAACTCCTCAGCCAGTTCCGCCATGAGTTGCGGGTAGAGCTGGTTTTCCGGCTCCTCCACGCAGAGCAGTGGGTGGGGTCTGGGATCATGCAAGAGCACCAGATAGGCAAACATCTTGATCGTGCCATCGGACACATAACGGTCGAGGAATGGCGTCTTGAACGAACCATCCTGAAAACGCAGCGTGAGATAGCCGTCGTCCATCAACACCGGCTCAACGGCCTGCACGCCAGGAACCCGCTTGGCCATCGTGGACAGAATCTGCCTAAAAATCTCAGGATGCCGCTCATGGAGATAGCGCGCGACCAGAGGCAGGTTTTCTCCGGTCTCGGACAAGTGCTCGGTTTCGCCGGCCGCATCCTTGCGGCCTCGCGCCGCGCTGATGTGGAAATCTGATACATGCCAGTTCTCGATCAGGCTGCGAAACGCACTGGCCGCCTTGAACCGCTCAAACTGTCCCAGCCCCTTGATGGCCAGGGTATCGGCGGCGACTTTTTGCGTTTCCCTGTCGAGCTCTTCATAGGACTTGTTGAAGTCTTCTTCATTGGTGATGGCGTAACCCTCGCCCTTGGAAAAACTCAGGAAATGAAACGGGCTGCCGTAGCGCCCGCGCTTGTAGCGCAGCAGCTCTTTCAGCACCACGGGTGCGCCGCTCTGCTCGCCTATTTCCAGCGAATACGTCACCAAACGCTCCACCCCGGTGATTTCCATCCGATATTGCAATTCAATCAGGATGGTGTCCTTCAGTTGATCGCAGCCACGGCTCAGCACTTCGGCAAAGCGGCCACGCTTGTCCAGCGCCTGCCGCACATTGCCTTTGAGGCAATCGTGCAAAAAGCCAAACACATCAAACAATGTGGATTTTCCAGACCCATTGGCGCCAACAACCACGAGAAAGGCAGGAATATCCTTCAAGTACACATCCTTGAAGGCCTTGTAGTTTTTCAGGCGCATGGATTCAATTTTCATGGCGTACTCCTCAAAGATGATGCTGATTTACGGCTACGCGGCTTCTTCGCGGCTTCGCGCGCGGCTCGCTCAGTGCGGATGCGAGCCAGCAGCACGCTGGCCGGTTCGTCGTTGGGGTCTTGCGGCACCAGTTGGCCGGAGAACGCGGCGCGCAGGATGTTTTGGCGTTGGGCGGCAGATTGTTTGAGGGCAAGCTCTATCGCACGTTCTTGCTCGTCCGCACGCTTCAGCTCGCAATCAACAATTTGAACAACCGCTTTCATCTCAGCCAACGGTGCCAGCGGAAACGGAATGCGTTCAACGATGGATTTATTCAGCGCGGGTTGATTGTTCCCGCTACTGCCTCGTCGGGTGACTTCATACTGAGACCAAAGCCAGTAGTACACGTACTCCGGGGGCACGCCAGATGCGCTGGCCCAAATCGCAGCGCAGTTTTGGTTGTTCGTAGCTTCAACGTCAAGTATTGCCACCTGGCCACGGGTCTTGCCCTCGCCAATCATGCCCAGAAGCACGCTGCCGACGGGATTGATTTGGGTGCTGCTGTTGCGCAAGCCTGCCTCGGAAATTGTCTCTTTCGTATGCGTGATGCGTGAGAACCGCACTTCGCCCGAACTCACCCAGTGAATCCCGCCATTCCAATAACCTGATTCTTTGCGGCTGGGTGTGGCACCTACCTCAACTTGAAAGCTCTCACCCAAAGCACTCCACACCCACCCCACCGGCAATTGCGGCAGCCTGGTCGTATCCGGCTGTACGGGTTTGGGGTATTTCTTTTGCCAGTCTTTGGGCGGGGTTTTGCCTTGTTGCTGGAACTTGGCGAGTTGTTTGGCTTCCCAGCGGGCGCGGCGCTCTAGCAGGATGCGTTGCAGGAGTTGGGCGCCGGTCTCCAGGGGCGTGTGCGTGGCGCGCCATTCGGCGGTGAGCGCGCCTTCCACGGCGGCTTTCAGCAGGGACTGGCGGTATTGCGCCAGTTTTTTCTGCGCCGCCTTGAGTTCGGCCACGCCGACATCGAGGTCGGAGAGCAGTTCTTCGAGTTTGGCGACGATGCGGGTTTGCTCTTTGCGGGGCGGAACGGGCAACTCAAGAGTGCTCAGATTTCCCCGCGAGATACGCTTTCTGGTTGACCCGCTCTGTAGTGAATGAATGCTCTCTCGAAAGGGTGCTGAGTTGACGAAGTGCATCAACCAAGCATGGTCAAAGCCTTCGCCCTTGCCACGAACCACACACACATCGACAACCGTAACTGCGCGCTTCTTGTCGCCCGGAAAAATGCATGCACGACCCAATGGATCAGGCATACGAGCGATCAGTACATCGCCTTTTTCAAGGAAGGTGCAGCCTAATTCCGTCGCTTTCACCTGCGTCAAATAGCGATTGGACTTGTTGAGAAATCGGCCATCACCGATGTCAGCTAACTGAACAAGTCGAACCTCTCCGTGAGGGTCTTGGTCTTTGCTTTCGACCCAGTCGCCATCGACGAAGACACCCTGCTGTCCCACAAGGTCAGGCAAGCGGGCCGTTACCCATCCATGCGGCAACTCACTCACGCCACCATCTCCCAACTCATCTTCCGCATCACCCCGCCAACTGCACGATCTGGTTGAGTCGTGCGCAACTCTCGGCAAAACGGTTGTCGTCGAGCCGCTTGAGCGGATGGGGGGAGGCTTGGCGAATCCGCCAATCGAAGGATTTGGGTTGATGGCAGAGCACATAGCTGGTCTTGCCCGCTTTTTTGCCGCTGGCGACCCCCACGGCCACGGCGAAGGGGTTGTCCGCGTTGTATTCCGCAGTGGTCATGGGCAGGCCGATCACCAGTGAAGTGCGCTCGTTAAAGGCCCTGGGCGATAGCACCAGGAAGGGGTGGATGTCGCGCATTTCAGTGCCTGCCTGGGGGTTGCAGTTGATCCAGATCACGTCTTGGCGATCGGGTGCCCAAGCTTGCTTGCGGGCCGTGGCGGCAGATTTCACCAATTTTCTGCACCTAATGGGGCTGCAGCCAATGCTTCGCCACCATGCCGCGCCGGGTCAAACAGGGCCAGTCGTTGTTCCAGGGTGAGCGCCTGATTCTCCACCGGGGTAATGGTGATGCCTTCATCGCTCACCGTGACACGCACCATCTGCTCGGCGCGTAGATGGGCAGCCTTGGCCACGTTGCCGGGCAAACGAACCCCCAGGTTGTTGCCCCATTTCTTGATGCCGACAACGGCTTCTGCGTGTGTCATGATCGCCTTCCCCGCGTATGTTTAAACGCAGTATAAACGCCCCCGGTTAGCCGTCAATGGGGTTGAGTGACTCACGCCACCAACTCCGCATTCATCTCCTCCATCAGCCCATCCAGTTCGCCGCCAAACAGTCCCCACGCTTTCTGCAGCCCGCCTTTGTCGGCCAGTTCGGCATAGTCGAAATCGTCGCGGGCGATGCTGCAACTGCTGGCGATGTGGTCTTTCATCAGGCGCAGCCAGTCGGTTTGTTCGGGCGTGAAGGCGGTGGCGCGCTGGGCGTTGTGACGGAAGATCCAGGTCTGGAAGCGTTTGTCCACGGCGTCGGCGAAGGGTTTGAGTTCACTGTCCAGCCCCAGCGCAAAGCGCACCAGCGAAACCAGATCGGTGAGCTGGCGCTTGCGGTCGGCGCCCTTTACCGCGCTGGTCTGCACGCGGGCATAGGCGCTCCACAGCCGCTCGGTGGTCAGCATCAGCGGCGGGCGGCTCAGGCGCTCGTGCAGGTCTTCGATCATGGCGAAGGTGAGGGCGCGGCGCTGGTAGGGCTGCTGGTAGAAAAAATCGAGCGCGGCGATTTCGTCTTTGTGCCGCTGGATGTAGTCGGCAAAGCGTTGAATGACGGCGCGGGCTTCGCCTTCGGCCTGTTCTGAAAAACCGCTGAAGGTGACTTGATCGAGGTTGATGTGGTCGATGAGCTGTTCGCGCTCGCGGCGGGCGTTGTCGATTTCGTCGCGCAGTTCGGGGCGGTCGAAAGGCGCGCAGGCGGCGGCGACGCGCTGGGCGCGGGCGGCGTCGATTTCTGCGGGCAGCAGGGTGTCTTCGCTGCGGGTGATGCCTTGGGCTTCGGCGTTGGCCAGCGCAGTCTGCACGATGGCGTCGGGGTCGAGCGCGGCGATCAGCCCTTTGCCCAGCGCGGCCACGGAAACGCCGCCGCTGGCGCGTTCGATGCGCGCCTGCGCCTTGTCGTCGAGCTGCTTGGCCAGGCGCACGAGGCGGTTGGCGAGGCTGAGCACGGTGTCGTCGTCGCGGCTGCCCATGGCCACGCCTTGCAGCAGGTCTTTGAGCGCCACGCCGGGCTTTTTCTCCAGCGGGCGGCTTTCGGTTTTCAGCGACTTCTCCGCGCCCACGGCGTCGATCAGCACGAAGCGGGTTTTTGCGCCGTCCGCGCTGTTGCTGACGCGCTTGAGGCTGTCGCCGTCGAGGCTGCGCACGCCCCGGCCTTTCATCTGCTCGTAATAGCCTTTGGAGCGCACGTCGCGCATGAACAGCAGCACTTCCAAGGGCTTGACGTCGGTGCCGGTGGCGATCATGTCCACCGTCACGGCGATGCGCGGGTTGTAGTCGTTGCGAAAGCTGCTGAGGATGCTGTCGGCGTCTTCCTCGGCGCGGTAGGTGACCTTTTTGCAGAAGGCGTTGCCCTGACCGTAGACCTCGCGCAGGATGTTGATGATGTCGTCAGCATGGCTGTCGGTCTTGGCGAAGATGAGGGTTTTGGGCGTTTCGCGGCGAGCGGGGAAAATCTGCGTTTCCACGGCGGTTTTCATGGCATGGATGACCTGGCGAATCTGGCTCAGGTTGACCACGGAGCGGTCGAGCTCCTTGCCGGTATAGGGGGTGTCTTCCTCGGTTTCGCTCCAGCGCTTTTTGCGCGTGGCGCGGTCGCGGTGGTCCACCCACTCTTTGGCCTTCAACTCGGCGCCCTTCTGGGTGATGTCGGTTTCGATCTCGTACAC
>JAQTVS010000117.1:7830-8210 GCA_028706735.1 Thiomonas sp. | reverse complement strand
TTCGCCCGGCACACAGTTGCTCGACTGGCTGGAGCGCTACACCTTTCCGGCCGAAGCGCGCTACGCCGACCCCGAGCAGAGCCGCCTCGGGGCCGAGCGTTTTCTGCACGCACTGCTGGCGCATGGCACCACGTCGGCGCTGGTGTTTGCCACGGTGCACAAGACCAGCAGCGAAGCCCTGTTCGAAGCAGGCCGTCAACTCGGTATGCGGCTCATCACCGGCAAGGTGCTGATGGACAGCAACTGCCCGGCCGACCTGCGCGACGATGTGGGGCAAGCCGAGCGAGATTGCATCGACCTGATCGAGCGCTGGCATGGCGTGGAACGCCTCGCCTACGCCGTGACCCCGCGCTTCGCCGCCACAAGCAGCGCGGCGCAAC
>JAQTVS010000117.1:0-7820 GCA_028706735.1 Thiomonas sp. | reverse complement strand
GGGCTGTATATGCAGACGCATGTGGCCGAGAACCGCGACGAAGTGCGCTGGATCGCCGAGCTGTTTCCCGACAGCCGCAGCTACCTCGACGTATATGACCGTCGCGGCCTGCTCACCCGCCGAAGCATTCTGGCGCATGGCATCTGGCTCGACGACGCCGACCGCCAGCGCATGACCCAGACCGGCAGCAGCATCGCCTTTTCGCCCTCGTCCAACCTCTTTTTGGGCAGCGGCCTGTTCGACTGGGCCCAGGCCGAGGCTGCGGGCGTGGGGGTGGCCCCGGCGAGCGACGTGGGCGGCGGCACCAGCCTGTGCCAGTTGCGCACCCTGGCCGATGGCTACAAGGTGCTCGCCCTGCAAGGCCAGCGCATGACGGCCTGGCAGGGGCTTTACGCCGCCACCCGCGGCGCGGCGCGCGCCCTTGATCTGGAGCACGAGATCGGCCACTTCGCTCCCGGCACAGCGGCCGACGTGGTGGTGTGGCGCTGGGCCGCGGGTGCAGTGCAGCAGCGGCGCCAGGACATGGCACGCAGCTTGCATGAGCGTTTGTTCGCGTGGATGCTACTGGCCGACGAACGCAATGTCGCGGCCACCTATGTGCTGGGGCAGTTGCGGTATCAGCCCGGGTGAAACTGGGGAAGGCGGCGTGCCGCATCCATGCGCAGTCCGGTATAGGACAATCCAAAAATTCACCTCACCCTGCATCACTCGCTTCTTCCATGCGGCTCTCGCTCGAACACATCAGCAAGTCCTATCCCGGCGTCAAGGCCAACGACGACATCAGCCTGGCGGTGCAGCCCGGGGAAATTCATGCAGTGCTGGGCGAGAACGGCGCGGGCAAGTCCACGCTGATGAAAATCATCTACGGCGCGGTGCAGCCCGATGCCGGCCAGATCGTGTGGAACGGCACGCCGGTGCGCATGAAAAACCCCGGCATGGCCCGCGAGCTGGGCATCGCCATGGTGTACCAGCACTTCTCGCTGTTCGACACCCTCACCGCCGCAGAGAACATCTGGCTGGGCCTGGGGCGCGGCATCAGTCTGGCCCAGGTCGAGACGCGCATCACCGACATCTCGGCACGTTACGGGCTGGACTGCGCACCGCGCCGTCCCGTGCACACGCTGTCGGTCGGTGAGCGCCAGCGGGTGGAGATCATCCGCTGCCTGCTGGCCGATCCCAAGCTGCTCATCCTCGACGAGCCGACCTCGGTGCTCACGCCGCAGGCCGTCGAAAAGCTGTTTGTCGTGCTGCGCCAGCTCGCCGCGGACGGCTGCAGCATTCTGTACATCAGCCACAAGCTCGACGAGATTCGTAACCTCTGCCACAACTGCACCGTGTTGCGCGGGGGCAGGGTGAGCGGCCGCGTCGACCCGGCCAAGGAAACCGAAGCCAGCCTGTCTCGCCTGATGATTGGCGCCGATCCGCCCGAATTGCAGCACCGTCCATCGCAGGCGGGCGAGGTGCTGCTGAAGGTGGACGATCTGGGCTTGCCGGGCGATGGCGAATTCAGCGTCGCCATCGACCACCTCTCGCTTCAGGTCCGCGCCGGGGAGATTTTGGGCATCGCCGGGGTGTCGGGCAATGGCCAGCAGGAATTGCTTGCCGCGCTGTCGGGAGAAGACCGGCGCGCGCGCCCCGCGGCCGTGCTGCTGGCGGGCGAGCCGGTGGGCACGCTCGGCCCCGGGCAGCGCCGCAAGCGCGGGCTGCACTTCATCCCGGAAGAACGTCTGGGGCGGGCAACGGTGCCAGTGTTGTCGCTCGAACAGAACATGCTGCTGACCGCCCGTTCCGCCGAAGCGACCACCCGTGGCCTCATCCGCCGCCAGGCCCTGCGCGAGCAGGCGCAGGCGGTCATTCAGCGGTTTGGCGTCAAGGCGGGAGGGCCGCAGGCGGCGGCGCGCAGCCTGTCGGGCGGCAATCTGCAGAAGTACATCGTGGGCCGCGAAATCCTCGGTCGGCCCCGAGTGCTCATCGTTGCGCAGCCGACCTGGGGCGTGGACGTGGGCGCGGCGGCGCAGATCCGCGCCGAACTGCTGGCGTTGCGCGACGCGGGCTGTGCGGTGCTGGTCATCTCGGAAGAACTCGATGAACTGTTCGAAATTGCCGATCGGCTGCAGGTGATGGCACGCGGCAAGCTGTCGCCCTCCATCGCCCGCGCCGACGCCACGGTCGAGCAGATCGGCATGTGGATGAGCGGCCTGTGGCCGCAAGGCCCGGCCACAGCGGCGCAAGGCGCAGCGGAGGCAGCCCATGTTGCGGCTTGAGCCCAGAGGCACACCTTCCCGCGCGATGGTGTGGCTGTCGCCGCTGCTGGCTTTGGGTATTACCGTGGCTTTTGGTGTCGCGATTTTTCTGGCCATGGGCAAGAACCCGGTCCACGGCCTGAGCATGTTTTTCTGGGAGCCGGTCAAGAGCGCTTACAACCTGTCGGAACTGGCGCTCAAGGCCACGCCGCTCATTCTCATCGGCCTGGGGCTGGCGGCCTGTTATCGCAGCAATGTGTGGAATATCGGCGCCGAAGGGCAGTACATCCTTGGTGCGATTTTCGGCGGCGGCGTGGCGCTGATGGCGGGCGACCACACCGCGCACGCCATCGTGCTGCCTATTCTGCTGGCCGGCATTCTGGGCGGCATGGTGTGGGCGGCGCTTGTGGCGGCGCTGCGCGACTGGTTCAACGCCAACGAAATTCTGGTCAGCCTGATGCTGGTGTATGTCGCGCAATACCTGCTCGACTATCTGGTGTACGGCCCGTGGAAAGACCCGGAGGGCTACAACTTTCCGCAGACCAAAATGTTTGCCGACCCCACGCTGCTGGGCCACTTGATTGAAGGCACGCGGCTGAACTGGGGTTTCCCTATCGCGCTGGTGGCAGTGGGTTTGGTGTGGCTGTTTTTGTTTCGCAGCGTGGCCGGGTTTCGCTTGCAGGTGGGCGGGCTGGCGCCGGGCGCGGCGCGCTACGCCGGGTATTCCTCGCGCAAGGCGCTGTGGACGGTGCTGCTGATGTCGGGCGGGTTCGCCGGGCTGGCTGGGGCGCTCGACGCCATCGGCCCGCTGCAGCAACTCACGCCGCAGGTGTCGCAGGGCTATGGCTTCGCGGCCATCATCGTGGCCTTCGTCGGGCGGCTTAATCCGGTGGGCATCGTGCTGTCGGGCGCGTTGATGGCGATGTTCTATATCGGCGGCGAACTGGCGCAGTCGCGCCTGGGCTTGCCCAATGCCATGACGGGCGTGTTCCAGGGGCTGCTGCTGTTTTCGCTGCTGGCTTGCGATACCTTGATCTATAACCGCATCCGTTTCAAGAGCGCCCCCGGGTCCGCGCTGCGCTCGTCCCGCCCCCCGAGGGGGATGAGAAAACTTGGGGCGGCCCTGCGTTTTCTCAAGCGCTGAAGGACATCACGCATGGATATGGCCGCTTCTCTCATCGCCACCACGCTGAGCGCGGGCACGCCGCTGGCGCTGGCTTCGCTCGGCCTGCTGATCAATGAAAAGTCGGGCGTGGTCAACCTTGGCGCCGAAGGCATGATGCTGATGGCCGCGGTCATCGGCTTTGCCGTGGCGCTGCATACTGGCAATCAGTGGGCCGCCTTTGGCGCGGGGGCCGTGGCCGGCGCGTTGATGGCCGGCGCCTTGGGACTGCTGGTGATCTGGCTGAACACCAATCAATACGCCACCGGGCTGGCGCTCACCCTGTTTGGCGCCGGACTGTCGGCCTTCATCGGCATTGACTATGTGGGCAAGAACCTGCCCAACTTTCAGCCTTGGGACATTCCGTGGCTGAGTGATCTGCCCTTCATCGGCCCGGCGCTGTTTCGCCATCACCTCATGGTGTATCTCACCGTGCTGCTGGCCGTCGGCCTGATCTGGTTTTTCGACCGCACCCGCGCCGGCTTGGTGCTGCGCGCTGTGGGCGAGTCACCCGAATCGGCGCATGCGCTGGGCTATCCGGTGCGGCGCATCCGTCTGCTGGCGCTGATGTGCGGTGGCGCGCTGGTCGGAGTTGCAGGCGCGTATCTTTCCGTGATCTACACCCCCTTGTGGGTGCAGGGCATGACGGCGGGGCGGGGCTGGATCGCCCTGGCGCTGACCACCTTCGCCACCTGGCGTCCGGCGCGCGTGCTGCTCGGCGCCTACCTGTTCGGCGGTGTGACCATGCTGCAGTTCTTTTTTCAGGGCAGCGGGGTGCAGGTTCCTTCGCAATTCCTGTCGATGCTGCCCTACATTGCCACCATCGTGGTGCTGGCGCTGATGTCGCGCAACCCGCTGTGGATCCGCATCAACATGCCCTCGTCCATCGGCAAGCCGTTCAACCCTGGGGGATGAGGCTGTCGCGCAAGCGGGCACGATTTTTGTATACAGTTTCACATCACTTTTACGGAGGACTCCATGTTGAAAACAATGTTGAAAAAACCGCTGGTCGCGCTTGCGGCCGTGGCCAGTGTGCTGGCGATGGCCGCGGCGCCAGCGCATGCCGCCGATCCGCTCAAGATCGGTTTCGTCTATGTCGGCCCGGTGGGCGATGCCGGCTGGAGCTTTGCGCACAACCAGGCGCGCCTGGCGCTGCAGGCTAAATTCGGCGACAAGATCAAGACGCAGTTTGTGGAGAGCGTGCCGGAAGGCCCGGATTCGGCGCGCGTGTTCCGCGATCTTGCGCAGCAGGGCGACGGCCTGATTTTCGCCACCAGCTTTGGCTATATGGAATCGGTGCTGCGCGTGGCGAAGGATTTTCCGAACATCAAGTTCGAACACGCCACCGGCTACAAGACCGCCAAGAATGTCGGCACCTATGACGCCCGCACCTATGAAGGCGCTTACCTGGCCGGTGTGCTCGCCGGGGGCATGACCAAAACCAATATGCTGGGCGTGGTGGGCTCGGTGCCCATTCCAGAAGTGATTCGCAACATCGACTCCTTCACCCTTGGGGCGCAGTCGGTCAACCCCAAGATCACGACCAAGGTGGTGTGGGTGAACAAGTGGTTCGATCCGCCGAAGGAAACCGAGGCTGCCACCTCGCTCATCAACCAGGGGGCCGACGTGCTGTTCCAGAACACCGACTCACCCGCCGTGCTGCAGACCGCAGCCAAAATGGGCAAGTACGGCTTTGGCTGGGACAGCAATATGAGCAAGTTCGGCGGCAAGGCGCATCTGGCCTCGGCCACGATCAACTGGGCGCCGCTGTATGAAATGCTGACCGCCGAAGTGCTCAAGGGCGACTGGAAGCCTGCCCAATATTGGTGGGGCATGAAGCACGACACCATTCAACTGCAGGACATCAGCCCTGCCGTGCCGGAGGCGCTGAAAAAGACCGTGCTCGAACGCGAAGCTGGACTGAAGAATGGCAGCTTCAGTATCTGGAAAGGCCCCATCGTCGATCAGTCTGGCAAGACGATGGTGGCGACTGGCCAGGTGGCTGACGACAAATTCCTCCACGGCATCACGTTCTATGTGAAGGGCGTCGAAGGCAAGGTGCCCGGGCAGTAAGCGGGTTTGAGCGTCGCCGGGCCGGTCGTCCGTTCTGTCAGCCCGGTAACAATCAGGCGGCGGCGTCGACCAGCACGATCTCCGCCTCTTCGATGGCGGTCAGACGCAGCAAGGCTTCGTCGTGGATGGCAGCGCCGTCGCGGGCATGCAGCCTCACTCCATTGATTTCCACCGTTCCACGCGCGGGAACGAGATAGACACTGCGCCCGGTGTCCAGGGCGTACTCGACCGTGTCGCCCGCCTTGAGCGTTGCGCCCAGCACGCGGGCATCGGCACGGATCGGCAGCGCCTCGGCGTCGTCCTTCATGCCACTGGCCAGGGCGATGAGCCGGCCGGATCGGTTGTTTTTCGGAAAGGGCTTGGCGCCCCAGGCGGGTGGCTCACCGTGCCGGTTGGGCAGGATCCAGATCTGAAAAATGGTCGTCGGGCCAGCTTCCCGGTTGAATTCGGAATGCCGGATTCCTGTACCGGCACTCATCACCTGCACGTCACCGGCCTCGGTGCGCCCGCGATTGCCGAGGCTGTCTTCGTGCGTGATGGCGCCTTCACGCACATAGGTGATGATTTCCATGTCGGCGTGGGGATGCGGCGCAAACCCGGTCGATGGCGCGATGGTGTCGTCGTTCCAGACGCGCAGCGCCCCCCAGTTCATGCGATGGGGGTCGTGATACCCGGCAAATGAAAAGTGGTGCCGCGTGTCCAGCCAGTCGAGGTGGTCGCCACCGAGTTGTTCAAACGGTCTGCGTTCGATCATGCAGTGCTCCTGTTGGAAGATGGATCTGTAAGGCACAACATACTGCAGGGGCAGGGGTTTTGCAGGGGAGTGATTCAACGAACGACGCCCTTTTCGGGCCGCAGACCCAGCGCCTTGCCTCTAAACTGAGCCATTGATTTCAGAGGTCTCCATCATGTCCCGTCCAGATATCGCCGCCTTGCCTGCGGAGCGCATTACCCATCTGCTGCGCGTCAGCCCGAAGGCCGAATTGCATGTGCATATCGAGGGCACTCTCGAGCCTGAATTGATCTTTGCACTGGCGCAGCGCAACGGCGTGACGCTGCCGTACGCCGATGTCGAGGCGCTGCGCAAGGCCTATGCCTTCACCGACCTGCAATCCTTCCTCGATCTGTATTACGCCGGGTGTGATGTGCTGCGCACCGAGCAGGATTTTTTCGACCTGGCCTGGGCCTATTTCCAGCGCGCCGCGCGCGATCATGTGGTGCGCGTGGAGCCATTTTTCGATCCGCAGAGCCACACCGCGCGCGGTGTCGGGTTCGAGGTGTTCATGCCCGCATTCATCCAGGCGGCGCGGCGGGCGCAGGAGGAACTCGGGCTGAGCGTCGGCTGGATTCTGAGCGTGCTGCGCCACCTGCCGGAAGGCGACGCGCTGCAGACGCTGGACGCGGCGATGCCGTGGATCGATCACCTCATCGGTCTCGGGCTCGATTCGTCCGAGCGTGGGAATCCGCCGGAAAAATTCGCCCGCGTGTTTGCCCGTGCCCGTGAACTGGGCCTGCACGCCGTGGCGCATGCCGGTGAAGAGGGCCCGCCCGCCTATGTGCTGAGCGCTCTTGACGTGCTCAAGGTCGAGCGCATCGACCACGGCGTGCGCGCCAGCGAGGACGCGGCGTTGATGCAGCGCCTGGCCCGCGAGCAGATGCCGCTCACCGTCTGCCCGCTGTCGAATGTGCGTCTGTGCGTGGTGTCCGATCTGGCGGGGCACAACCTGCCGCAACTGCTTGCCGCTGGGCTGAAAATCACGGTCAATTCCGACGATCCGGCGTATTTCGGCGGTTATGTGAATGACAACCTGACGCAGCTGTTTGCCGCCCAGCCCGCGCTCGGCGCGCCGCAAGCCTACGCGCTGCTGCGCAACAGCCTGGAGGCCAGCTTCGCCGCAGACGCCGACAAGGCGCTGTGGACCGCGCAGCTCGACGCGATCTGGCAGGACGCAGGGCGCGTGGCGTGAGTGCGTTGGCTGCGCCTGCAGACCACGCCGTGGAACTCACCCGCGCGTGGGTCAACAGGGTCGTGATCGGGCTCAATCTGTGCCCCTTTGCCAAGGCGCCGCAAGTCAAGGGCCGCATCCGCTATGCACACAGCGATGCCACCACGCCGCAGGCCCTGCTGGAAACCCTCGCTGCTGAGTTGCAGCGGCTTGCCGACACGCCGATCGACGCGGTGGAAACCACCTTGCTGATCCACCCGCAGGTGCTGGCTGCGTTTGCGCAATACAACGCCTTTCTCGACCAGGCCGAGGCGATGCTGGAGTCGTTGGGGCTGAACGGCGTGCTGCAGATTGCCAGCTTTCATCCGCAGTACCGGTTCGCAGGCTCCAGGCCTG
>JAQTVS010000116.1 GCA_028706735.1 Thiomonas sp. | reverse complement strand
GAAGGATTTGTTGATCAACGGAAAGTCGGGCACGATGTCGCCGATCACCGCCCATTCGATGGCCGGCCAGTTCTGCCACGACGGGTCGTGCGGATGGCAGCGGGCGATGCGCCCCTGCGCGTCGGTCTCCACCGCAATGCACTGCGGCCCGCGCCACCCCTCCACCAGCCCCAGCGCCAAGCCCGCAGACACGGACTGCGGCCAGTCGGTCTGCACGCTGCCGCCTGGCAGGCTGGCCAGAAGATCGCCGCACAGCCGCAGCGCGGTGAACGCCTCGGCAAAACGCACTGCCACGCGCGCGCCCACGTCGCCATCCTGCGCCTGCGCCACCTCCACGCCCAATGCGGCGTAGGGCGCAAACTGCGGCAGGGTGCGCAAATCCAGCGCCTGCCCGCTGGCGCGCCCGGCCAGGCCGATCATGCCCAGCCGCACAGCGAGGTCGGGCGTGACCCGGCCCGTGGTCTTGAAGCGGTCTTGCAAGCCCTCATGCTGATCCAGAATATCCTTGAGCCGCCGCACCTCCGCGTCCAGCAAAACCCCCTGGTTGTGCAGCATGGCCACGGCGTCGGCGTCCAGATCGATCCCCGCGCCGCCGGGCTGCACCGCATCCATGGGATAACGCGCGCCGAACGCCCGCACGTTGAGCCGCAGCACGTCTTCCTTGAGGCGGCCGAACTGCGCCAGCGCAAAGCCGAAGCCGCCGTCGTTGGAAATGGCGCCAATGTCGCCCAGATGATTGGCCAGACGCTCACGTTCGAGCAGCAGCGCGCGCAGGTGCAGCGCGCGCGGCGGCGGCTGCACCCCGGCCAAGGTCTCGCAAGCCATGCAATACGCCCAGGCATTGGCCACGGCGCTGTCGCCGCTCAAGCGCGCGGCCAGGCGCACCCCGTCGTGCAGGGTCATCCCCTCGAAGCGTTTTTCCACCCCCTTGTGGGTGAAACCAAAGCGCTCTTCCAGCCGGAGAATCTTTTCGCCAACGATGGAAAAGCGGAACTGCCCCGGCTCGATCACCCCGGCATGCACCGGGCCGACCGGCACTTCGTGCACACCGTCGCCATCGACCGGGACGAAGGCGTAGTGCTCCGCCTGCGCCTGCCCGCAAGGCGTGGACGGCAGCTCGGCATCGCGCCGCAGCGGATGGACATCGGCGGGCCAGGCGGCGTGGCGCAGCCAGGGGCGCGCGTCCATGCCCAGCGCCTGCACGCCCAACAGATCGCGCAATGCGCGCTGCAGTCGATCGGCCACCGCAAACTCGGCGTGCAGGCCGGGATAGTGCGTCACGCCCGGGGCCAGATCGAGCTGCACCAGGGACAAACCCTGGGTGTCCAGCCAGCAGGCGTACAGCGAGATGCCGCCGGGCGACGTGTCGTGGGCGTCCTTGCCCCACAGGGTCAGCAGACGCGCGCCGCGCGCCTGCGCCGCCTGCGCCAGGGCAGACCAGCCCTGCGCATCGACGCGGCGATGTTCGAGAGGAAGGATGGCGCAGCGGGCTTGCACGGCTCAACTCCCGATCATCGCCGCCGCCGTGCGCCACCAGGACACCAGGAACTGCGGAATCCACAGCCCGAGCAGCAACACCAGCGCCAGATGCACAAACACCGGCGCCATATTGGGCGCATGCGAGAGTTCACGCAGGTTGCTGCGGCCAAAGACCATGCCCTGCCCGCGCAGAAACAACGCACCGAAGGCCACGCCCAGCCCGAGCAACAGGATGGGCGTGGCCCAGGGCTGCTGCTGCATGGCAGCGGTGAGGATGAGGAATTCGCTGGCAAACACACTGAACGGCGGCATGCCCACGATCGCCAGGACGCCGATCATGAGCCCCCAGCCCAGCGCGGGCGACTGTTCGCGCAGTCCCTGGATGTCCTCGATGCGCTGGCTGTGCGCCTTTTGCGTGGCGTGTCCCGCGGTGTAGAAAATGGCGCTCTTGGTCAGCGCGTGGCCGGTCATGTGCAGCAGCGCGGCGAAGTTGGCCACCGGCCCGCCCATGCCGAAGGCAAAGGTGATGATGCCCATGTGTTCGATGGATGAGTAGGCGAACATGCGCTTCACGTCCTTTTGCCGCCACAGCAAAAACGCGCCGACCAGCACCGAGAGCAACCCGAAGGCCATGAGCATCTGCCCCGGCCATGCGGCGTGCAGGCTCCCCTCGACCAGCACCTTGCTGCGCATGACCGCATACAGCGCCACATTGAGCAACAGGCCGGACAGCACTGCCGAGACCGGCGTTGGCCCCTCGGCGTGCGCATCGGGCAGCCAGCTGTGCAGCGGCGCCAGGCCGACCTTGGTGCCGTAACCCACCAGCAGAAAGACGAAGGCGATGCCGATGATGCCAGGCTCCAGCCGGCCTTTGACCGCATCGAGCTGCGTCCACAGCAACGCGTTCATGCCCGCGTGGCCCAGCACCCGCTCCGCAGCGAAATACAGCAGCACGGTGCCGAACAGCGCCAGCGCGATGCCTACGCCGCACAGGATGAAGTATTTCCAAGCAGCCTCCAGGCTGGCCTTGGTGCGGTAGAGCGAGACCAGCAGCACGGTGGTCAGCGTGGCCGCTTCCATGGCAACCCACAGCAGGCCCAGGTTATTGGTGGTCAGCGCGAGCAACATGGTGAACATGAAGGCCTGATACATGCTGTGATAGAGCCGCAGCCGCGCCGCGGTCAAGCGTCCGCGGTCTTGCTCGATGCGCATATAGGGTCGGGAAAAGGCCGCCGTGGTCATGCCGACGAAGGCGGTCAGCGCCACCAGAAACACATTGAACGGATCGATGAAAAACTGCTCGGCAAACACCAGCATCGGCCCCTGGGCGATGATGCGCGCCGTCAGCACGCATGCGGCAATGAAGGTCGCCACGCTGAAGGCCAGATTGACCTGCGGCGCAAATCCGCGCTGGCCGACGAAAGCCAGCGCCGCGGCCCCAAGCAGGGGGATGGCGAGGACGATCAGAAGTTCCATTCAGTCCTCTTTGAGGGATTCCATATGCTGCAGGTCCAGACTGTCGAACTGCTCTCTGATCTGGAAAAAGAAAATCCCCAGGATGAACACCCCGACCAGCACATCCAGGCCGATGCCCAATTCCACCACCATGGGCATGCCCTGCGTGGCGCTGGTGGCGGCAAACAGCAGGCCGTTTTCCATCGCCAGAAAGCCCACCACCTGCGCCACGGCTTTGCGCCGCACGATCATCATCAGGAAAGCCAGCAGCACGAGCGCCAGCGCGATGCCCAGCGTCCCGCGCATGGCCTCGCCGGCGAACTGGGAGATGGGCTGCGCCAGAACAAAAGAGAAAATGACCAGAACGATGCCGATGATCTGCAGGGTGGGAATGTTCACCAGGGTTTCAGTATCCCATTCGGCATGCAGGCGGCGGATCAGCTTGTGCAGCACCAGGGGCAGCACGATGACTTTGAGCAGCAGAGTCAGCACGGCGGACTGATAGAGCTCGGCATCGCCCGTCGAATAGGCCACCACGGCCGTGCTGGCCACCAGCAAAGCGCCCTGCGCGGCGAACAGGTTGACCAGATTGACCACCCTGCGCTGCGCCAGCATGGCGAAAGACAGCAGCAGCAGCAAGGCGGCGATCAGGTGGATGAGCTGCGTGCTCAGCGGCAGGGTCAGCAGCAGCGCACGCGTGCCTGGCGCGGCGGAAGCGGCGGCGGAAGCGGCGGCTGAAGCGGCGGCGGAAGCAGCCGAAGCGACGGGAGCGAGCGTGGCAAGAGCGGACATGGCGTCGTCCTCAGTGCGAAAGCATCAGCCGCACCAGCAAGCCGAGCACGGCGAGCAGAAAGGCCGTGCCGAGAAACTCCGGGGCGCGAAAAATGCGCAGCTTGGCGCTCAGGGTTTCGATCAGCGCAATGCCAAAACCGGCGGCCGCCAGTTTGAGCAGCAGCGGTGGCAGCGCGGCCAGCAGCCACATCACGCCGTCGGCATGGTTCGCCATGCCCCAAGGCAGAAACAGCGCAAAGCCGATGCAGGCGTAGTTGAACAGTTTGAGGCTGCTGGCCCATTCCACCAGCGCCAGATGACGCGCGGAATATTCGAGCACCATGGCCTCGTGGATCATGGTCAGCTCCAGATGGGTGGCGGGGTTGTCCACCGGAATGCGCGCGTTCTCGGCCAGCAGCACCATCACGAACGCCACTGCGGCGAACGCCAGACTGGCGTGCAGCGCCAGATGCTGCGACTGCAGGAATTCGGCAATCGTCGGCAGCAGGGTGCTGCCCGAGATCAGCGAGGAAGTGAACACCACCATCAGCAGCGCGGGCTCGGCCAGGAAGCCCACCATCATGTCACGCCGCGCGCCCATGCTGCCGAAAGCGGCGCCGATGTCCATGCCCGCCAGGGCGGTGAACACCCGCGCCAACGCGAACAGCCCCACCAGCGCGATGACGTCAGCCGCCTGCGCAAAGGGCAGATCGGAGGAGAGCGAGGGAATAATGGCCGCAACCACCACCATGATGCCAAAAAGCAGGTAAGGCACGACGCGGAACAGCGGCGTGGCCTCGTGCGCCAGCACCGCGTCCTTGCGCAGCAGCTTGGCGATCCGCGCATACGGCTGCCAGATGGGCGGTGCGCTGCGGTTGGACAGCCAGGCGCGGCATTGCATCACCCAGCCGGACAGCAGCGGCGCCAGCAGCACCGAGACGGCCACCGCCAGCAATTGGGTCAACAGCGGCGTCAGCAAGGCGGAAAAGCTCATCGCACCACCACCATCAGCAGCACCAGCAGGGTGAGGAAGCTGTAGAGCAAATACACCGAAATCCGCCCCTGTTGAATCTTCCCGACCTGCCGCGCCAGCCACAGCACCGCCTGCGCCAGCGGCAGGTAAAACTGCGGCCAGAACCGGTCGTCCACCGAGACCCGATAGCGCGGCGCAGCGTCGTCCGGGCGCGGCACTTCCACCCGCACCAGGAAGAACGGGCTGAACACCCGGCGGATCGGCTGACCAAAGCCTTCGGCGCTGTCCTGCATGCGCCCGGTCAAGCCAGGCGCGCCGCAGTCCCACGGCGCGGCGCGGCGGGCGCGTCCCGCATAGACGCGGTGGGTCAACAACCCCGTCAGGCTCACGACCAGCAGGCCGACGAGCAGAATCATCATGGAGCTGTAGGACGCCCGATCCGGCGACAGCGGCGCCAGCCAGAGCCAGTTGCCCATTTGCGCCAGCGGCTTGCCCAGCAGCATCAGGTTGACCCGGTCGATGGCCTGCAGCACCCAGGTCGGGATCAGGCCCAGCAGCACGCAGCCCGCGGCCAACCACAGCAACCCGATGCGCTCCAACCAGCCGACATCGTGTGCCTGCTCCAGTTGCGGTTCACGCGCACGCCCCAGAAAAATCACTCCGTAGAACTTCACCATGACATACGCCGCCAGCGCCGCAGTCAGCACCAGCATGGCCGCACCCAGCGGGATGAGCAGATTGAAAAACGGTTCGGGAATCTGCGGTGTGAACAGAAACGACTGCAACAGCAGCCACTCGGCGACAAAACCATTGAGCGGCGGCAGCCCAGCAATCGCCAGTGTGCCGATCAACGCCGTCCAGCCCACCCAGGGCATGGAGCGCAGCAAGCCGCCGAGCTTGCCCAGGCTGCGCTGCTTGGTGGCGTGGAGCACTGAGCCGGTGGCCAGGAACAGCAGGCTCTTGAAAAATGCGTGGTTGAGCAGGTGGTACAGCATGGCCGCGAGCGCCAGCGCTGCAAACGCCGCCAGCCCAACGCCATGGAACACCAGCGCCAAGCCCAGGGCGGCAAAGGCGATTCCGATGTTCTCAATGGACGAATAGGCCAGAAGCCGCTTCATATCGGTCTGCACCGCAGCAAACAGCACGCCAAACAAAGCGCCGAACAGCCCCAGCGCCAACAGCGGCACCCCCCACCACCACAGCGGCGCGTGCAGCAGATCAAAGCTCACCCGCAGCAGGCCGTAGAGGGCGGTCTTGAGCATCACCCCGCTCATCAGCGCCGAGACCGGCGAAGGCGCAGCCGGATGCGCTTCTGGCAGCCAGATGTGCAACGGCACCAGCCCGGCCTTGGCGCCAAAGCCAATGACCGCCAGACCAAAGGCCACGCTGGCCCAGGCCGGGCTCAGCGGCGCGTGGCGCATTGCCTCGAACGTCAGACCGGCGATCCCCCCCTTCATCATCACCCCGAAGCACAACAGCAGGGCGATGGCTCCCAGATGCGCCAACAGCAGATACACAAAACCCGCGCTGCGGATTTCCGCCATGCGGTGCTGGGAAATCACCAGGAAATACGAGGCCATGGCCATGACTTCCCAGGCCAGCATGAAGCTGTAGGCGTCTGCGGCGAGCATCACCATGCACATTGCTGCCAAAAACATGTGGTACTGCATGCCCAGCAGCCCCGGCGCCGTGCCCTCGCCCTCGCGGAAATAGCCCGAGGCGAAGGTGGAAATGCCAACGGTCGCGGCGCCGAGCAGAAACAGAAAAAACCCCGAAAGTGCATCCAGCCGCAGATGCATGGGCAAGCCCGGCAGCCCAATAGGCAAGACCAGCGACTGCGGCGGAGCGAACAGCGCCAGCAATCCCACCCCGGCCATCACCAGACTGCCCAGCGCACCCAGCGGAAAAATCACCCGCGCCACCCAGCGCGTAGAACGCGGCGCCACGAAACCGGCCAGTCCCATGCACACCCAGGCAGCCACCACACCCAGTGCAATTGGAAGAAGATCGGGCGCGTTCATACGGGCGTTGCGTGAAAACGAGATTCACATAAGATGTGCGCTAAATGCTAATCTTATTTCTATCGAAATGGAACAACGCACCAGCCGCCTCACCGTCCTGATCGACCCGCAGAAGAAGGAGATGTTCGAGCGTCTGTGCGCGCGCGATGACCAGACGCCTTCGCAAGTGGTGCGGCGCCTGATCCGCGACTACATCGAGTTCAAGCTCGGGCGGCCTTGGCAGCCGGGCGATTCCATCGACGAGGCGCTCAAGCGCTGAGCGTCTGCCGCTGCAGAACCGCAACAGGCGGCACTGCGCCACCGGGACGACCCTTCTCATGAAACCCCGGCAGCTTCGAGGCGAGTCGTTCTTTTGGTGGGATGGCGACACGCTCGTGGTCAACATCCTGGGAAAACCCAGTGCGGGAGTCGATGCCATCGGCAAGCGCAAGGGATCGCAACTGAAGGTGAGCGTGACAGCCGCACCGCGCGCTGGCCGCGCGACCGATCACATGGTGCGCTTCCTCGCCAAGGAGTTTGGCGTATCCGCCTCGGCCATCGAAGTGGTCTTCGGGCGCATGAATGTCAACAAGCAGTTGCGCATCCAGGCCCCGCAAAAGCTTCCCGCTGCATTCCAGCAAACCAGCCTGCTGGATTGACGCGCCCGGCTTGATGCGTCTGGCCGAGCGCAGAGATTCAGCCCGCGATGCGATTGACCAGGAGGATCAGCGCCGTGATGATGATCGCGGCGATGATCACCCCCGCCACGACGACGTGCACCGGCTTGAGCGTGGCGAAATCCTTCTCCCGATCCTTGGCCCGGCGCAAGCCCACCATGGCGGTGGCCACCGCGCCGAGCGCGCGCAGCGTACCGCGCAGGAAACCGGCTTGTCGATTGGGTGTGTCCATGGCGTCCAGCCTTCCAAGTTGATGCCGACAGGCTGCTAGCCTCGCTGCTGCTTCAACGCGGCAGTGACCTGTGCAAACGCAGCCAGCAACGCATCGGCAGCCGCGCCGTCAAGGTTTCGGGGACGGCGCACCGCACCCAGCCGCACCTGCTCAAAGCCCAGGCCCTTGCGTGCAAAGACGATGCTGTTGCACCCTTCCCTGTCATCGACCACCAGCACGGAATCGCCAAAGCTGCGCCGGATGCGGTCCAGGTGGATGGCGTAGTGGTCGTGGCTGTATTGCAGATTGACCACCATGATGCCGCCCGGGCGCAGCAGCGCGGATCCATCATCGTAGAAACGCTGGGAACACAGGCGCGGCGACAAACCTTCACTGTCGTAGCCGTCAACCATCAGGATGTCGCATGGTGACGTGCTGGTGCGCACATACTGCGCGCCGTCGGCCCGCACGACGCTGAACCGATCGTCGTCGGAAGGGACATGAAACTCATCGCGCAAGGCAATGACATGCGGGTTGATCTCAACCGCCAGGATGCGGGTCTGCGGCAGGTGGCGATAGCAGAATTTGGCCAGCGAACCCCCGCCCAGGCCAATCATGGTGACGTTTTGGGGTTCGGCCATGAACAACAGAAACCCCATCATCATCCGCGTGT
>JAQTVS010000115.1 GCA_028706735.1 Thiomonas sp. | reverse complement strand
CGCCCATCCGCTGTGGCGCTGGCTGACGCAGGAGGCCTCGGGCCTGCTGGGCTCGCACGCCATCAAATGGAATTTCACCAAGTTTCTGGTGGGCCGCGACGGCCAGGTGCTCAAACGCTATGCGCCGCAGGAAAAGCCGGAGCTGATCGGCCCCGACATTGAAATGGCGCTGCAGGCGCCAGGCTGAATGTCAGTGGCGGAAACCGCCGCTCGCGGTGATGCTGGTGGTGTCCACGTAGTCGGAACCGGAGTGATTGCTGGGAGAGAAGCGCACGGTGAAGCCGCCGAGGTTCTCGTTGCCCATGCTGTTGAGGGCGTCCATCAGGCTGGCGCGGGTGAGCGTCTTGCCCGTCTTGCGCAAGGCCTGCACCAGTACCTTGGCGTCGATATAGCCTTCCAGGCTGGTGAAGTCGTAGTCGTCCTTGTGACCGGCGGCGTTCATCGCGGCCTGGTACTCGCGCACCAGCGGGGTGACGGTGGAGAAGGGGAAGGGCACGACCTGGGTGATGATGACGCCATTGCCCTGCGGGCCGAGCGCCTTGGCCAGCGCTTCAGAACCGACGAAGCTCACATTGGCGAACTGGCCGCCGTAGCCCTTGGCGATGGCCTGCTGATTGAACGCCGCCACTTCCGTGTAGGTGCCCACTTCCACGATGAGGTCGGGCTTGGCCGGCAGGATGGAGGCCAGCGCCCCGGCCACGTCGACCGTGTTGCGCTTGACCGTGCCGGTGGCCACGGGCTTGAGGCCGTGCGCGGCCAGAGCCTTCTGCACACCGGTCAGCCCGGCCATGCCGTAGGCGTCGTCCTGGTAGAACACGGCGATCTTTTTCAGCCCGAGGAACAGGAACTGATCGACGATCTTGCGGGTTTCGTCGTTGTAGCTGGCGCGGATGTTGAAAATGTAGGGATCAACCGGCGAGCGCAGCCCCATGGCGCCGGTGAACGGGCCGATGAGGGGAATGCCGGCCTGGTCGATCAGGGGCTTGGCCGCCAGGGTGGTCGGCGTGCCGACGTAGCCGAGCAGGGCGAACACATCGCCGCCGTCGATGAAGGTCTTGGTATTGGCCACGGCGCGGGGCGGCTCGTAGCCGTCGTCGAGGCTGACCAGTTTGAGGCTGCGCCCGGCTACGCCGCCGTCGGCGTTGACCTGCTTGAAATACGCCTCGATGCCCATGCGCAGGCGGATGCCGAGTTGCGCCGCCGGCCCGGTGAGCGGGGCCGACTGGCCGATGACGATTTGCGAGTCGGTCACGCCCGGCGTGGCCGCGAACGCGGAGGTCACCAGACTCAGGCACACAAGCAGGGTTGCGAAAAATTTCATCGGGATCTCGAAAAAGGCACGCTTGGCGAATGCCTGCAGCCCTGGGCCGTTGCAGGCCCGGGCGGCAGGAGGGGAAGACATCAGGGGACGGTGAAGCTCATCAAGAAAACGCAGGGCCGTCCCAAGTTTCCTTGACCCCGCGGGGGCGGGTCGGCGAGCCGACCCTGGGGGCGCTCAGAGGGAAGAACCAGCCAGGACCCGCTTTCGCGCGGGCAGGGCCCCCCGGCCCTGGGCTATCCCTCTGCAACATGATTTTTGGCATTGTCCACAACAAGCCCGGGACTGACAACCAAGTCAGGCGCTGCGAGAGGCAGAAATCCAACAGCGGTCAGGGTTTGCCGTGCAGCGCCTCGTCGAGCAGTTCCACCCAGTGTTGCACGGGAATGGTGGTGCCGGCCTGCAGATGCTGGATGCAGCCGATATTGCTGCTGACGATGCGTTGCGGCGCGATTTCGGCCAGGTGCTGCAGTTTGCGGTTGCGCAGATCTTTCGACAACTCGGGCTGCATCACCGAATAGGTGCCGGCCGAGCCGCAACACAGATGGCTCTCCAGCGGCAGCTTGACCTCGAAGCCCAACTCGCGCAGCAGCGACTCGGCCCCGCCGCGCACCTGCTGCGCGTGCTGCAGGGTGCAGGGCGGGTGGTAGGCGAGGTGGTCAACCGGCTTGGGATTGGGAGTCCCCTGGTCAGTTGCATGCCCTGCCCGCCCCCCGAGGGGGTCAGGAAAACTTGGGGCGGCCCTGCGTTTTCCTGAAAGCAACGTCTTGAGTGGCGCTGCGAACTGCGGCAGGTACTCGCTGATGTCCTGGCACAGCGCGCTGATGCGCTGGGCGCGGTCGGCATAGGCGGGGTCGTGCAGCAGGTGGTGGCCGTATTCCTTGACCATGGCGCCGCAGCCCGAGGCGTCCATCACGATGGCCTCCACCGTGCCGCTTTCCACCAGCGGCCACCAGGCATCGATATTGCGCTTCATGTCGGCCAGCGCGCCGCCGTGGTCGGAGAGATGCTGGCGGATCGCGCCGCAGCAGCCCGCGCCGTCGGCCAGCAGCGGCTGCACACCCACAGCGTCGAGCACGCGGGCGGTGGCCGCGCCGATATTGGGCATGAGCGTGGGCTGCACGCAGCCGTCCAGCATCAGCACTTTGCGGGCGTGGTCGCGCTGCGGGCGTTTGCCTGCACGCTGCCGGGGCGGCACCTTGTCGCGCAGCGCGGCGGGCACCAGCGGACGCAGCGCCTGGCCGAGCTTGATGGCCGGGGCGAACAGGCTGGAGGTCATGCCTTCGCGCAGCGCCCAGCGGGCGAATTTTTCTCCGGCGGGACGTTCCACCTTGGCATCGACCACGGCGCGGCCGATGTCCACCAGCTTGCCGTACTCCACGCCGGACGGGCAGGTGGTCTCGCAGTTGCGGCAGGTGAGGCAGCGGTCGAGGTGGAGCTGGGTGGTGCGGGTGGGCGCGGCGCCTTCGAGCACCTGCTTGATCTGGTAGATGCGGCCGCGCGGGCCGTCGAGTTCATCGCCCAGGAGTTGATACGTTGGACAGGTGGCGGTGCAAAAGCCGCAGTGCACGCAGTTGCGCAGAATGGCTTCGGCCTGCTGGCCTTCGGGCGTGCTGGCGAATTCGGGGCTGAGATGGGTTTCCATCGTGATCAGAAAAGAGTGGGGAACACGCCGTGCGGATCGAAGGCGGTCTTGATGTTGCGCTGAATGCGCAGCAGCGTGGCCTGCGCCGGGTCAAATACCGGCGCGCTGGCGTCGCCGCCGCGAAAGCGGGTGGCATGGCCGCCGGCCTGTCGTGCGGCTTCGTGGATGATGGGCGCGGGCGCGGCGCTGATGAGCCAGCGCAGGCCGCCGAACCATTCCACCAACTGCGTGCCGGAAAGATCGAGCGCCGGTGCGGTGCTGGGCAGCGACAGGCGCCAGAGCGCGGCTTGCGAGTCGCCCGGCCAGGTGGAGGTGAACCACGGAAGAGCCTGCTCGCGCAACGCAGACCAGAAGGCGATGGCTTCGGCCTCGGGCAGGCGTTCACCGCCGAGTTTGGCGCTGGCCGCCTGCACCGCTGCCTGGGCGCCGCGCAGCCGCAGGGTGAGCACGCCTTTGCCGGCGCCGCCGCTGCGGTCGGGCAGCCAGGCGCTGGCGTTGAGCGGCAGGGGTTGCGCGGCCCAGGTGTTGCAGCGGGTGATGGCCTCGTCCTGCGTCATGGAAAAGCGCAGGGTGGTTTCCGCCGGGGCCACGGGCATGATTTTGAGCGACACGTCGAGAATGACCCCGAGCGAGCCGAGCGAGCCGCACAGCAGGCGCGAGACGTCGAACCCGGCGACGTTTTTCATCACCTCGCCGCCGAAGCGCAGCACCTCGCCCTTGCCATTCAGCAGGGTGGCGCCGAGCACATAGTCGCGCACGCCGCCCGCGCTGATGCGCGCCGGGCCGCTCATGGCGCTGGCCACCATGCCGCCGAGCGTGGCCTGGCCGATGCGGGCGAAGTGCGGCGGCTCAAAGGGTAGGAACTGATGATGCTCGGCCAACGCCGCTTCGATCTCAGTCAGCGGCGTGCCCGCCCGCGCGGTGATGACCAGTTCGGTCGGTTCGAAGTGGGTGATGCCCGGCAGCAGCGTGGTGTCGAGCGTGTGCTCGGCGGTGTCCATGCCAGTGTGCTGCACGGCGGCCCACCACGGCGCTTTGCTGTTGCCGCCGTGGATGCGGATGCGCTCGCCGCGCGAGGCGGCCTCGCGTATCAGGTCTTGCCAAAGAGGGATCAGATCGTCTGCTTGCATGAGCGAGGGTGTGCGGCGCGGGGCGGCGCGGAAAGTCTGTCTGGAGACGCGCGGGCGTCAGAACCGGGGGATGTTGGGAAACGGCAGCAGGCCGCCGCGCACATGCATCTTGCCGTATTCGGCACAGCGGGCGTGGGTGGGAATCTGCTTGCCGGGATTGAGCGTTTCGCCGGGATCGAAGGCGCGGCGAAAGGCGAAAAACTGCTCGCGCTCCTCGGGGCTGAACTGCACGCACATGGCGTTGATTTTCTCGAAGCCCACGCCATGCTCGCCGGTGACCGTGCCGCCCATGGCCACGCTGGTTTCGAGAATTTCAGCGCCGAATTCCTCGGCGCGGTGCAATTCGCCGGGCTGGTTGGCGTCGAACAGGATGAGCGGATGCAGATTGCCGTCGCCCGCATGGAACACGTTGACGCAGCGCAGGCCGTACTTGCCCTCCATGCCCTGAATGGCTTCAAGCATGTCGGCCACGCGCTTGCGCGGAATGGTGCCGTCCATGCAGTAATAGTCGGGCGAGATGCGGCCGGTGGCGGGAAAGGCATTCTTGCGCCCGCTCCAGAAGCGCAGGCGCTCGGCCTCGCTGTCGCTGCACTTCAGCTTGATTGCCCCGCAGCGCGACAGCACCTCGGTCATGCGGCCGATCTCTTCCTCCACTTCTTCGGGCGTGCCGTCGCTCTCGCACAGCAGAATGGCCTTCGCGTCCAGGTCGTAGCCGGCGTGCACGAAGGACTCGGCCGCCACGGTCATGGGCTGATCCATCATTTCCAGCCCGGCCGGAATGATGCCCGCGGCGATGATGGCCGCGACCGCGTCGCCCGCCTTGCGCAGATCGTCGAAGCTGGCCATGATGCAGCGCGCCAGAACGGGTTTGGGCAGCAGTTTCACCGTCACTTCGGTGACGACCATGAGCATGCCTTCGCTGCCGATCACGGCGGCGAGCAGATCGGGGCCGGGACAGTCGCAGGCCAGCCCGCCGATGGTCAGCGGCTCGCCTTCGACGGTGTAGCCGCGCACCTGCAGCACGTTGTGCACGGTGAGGCCGTATTTGAGGCAATGCACGCCGCCTGAGTTTTCGGCGATGTTGCCGCCGATGGTGCAGGCGATCTGGCTGCTCGGATCGGGCGCGTAAAACAGGCCGTGCGGCGCTGCGGCCTCGGAAATGGCCAGGTTGCGCACCCCGCATTCCACCGTGGCGGTGCGGGCGATGGCATCGATGCGCTTGATGCGGTTGAACCGCGCCAGCGCCAGCAGCACGCCGTCTTCGTTGGGCAGCGCCCCGCCCGACAGCCCCGTGCCCGCGCCGCGCGCCACCACCGGCACGTTCAGCTTGTGGCAGGCCTTGAGCACGGCCGCCACCTGCGCCTCGGTTTCCGGCAGCACCACCACCAGCGGTTTGCGCCGATAGGCCGAAAGGCCGTCGCACTCGTAGGGCGTGACCTCCTCGGGCTGCCAGAGCAGGATGTGCGGCGGCGCTACCGCGCCAAGCGCGGCGACCACTTCGGCCTGCCGCGCGGCACGGGCGGCGATGTCGGGTTGGAGGGGGGCGTTCATGGCGAGTCTGTCCGTGAGAACTTTGTTGTATTTGCTTGCAGATTATCTCGTTTGCTGCGCTGCAGCGGGGCAGGAGTAACCCGGCTTTTTGCGATTTGTCGAAGGCAAAGCTGTGTTGCGCAAAAGTCAGTGCAGCCGGTGGGCAGGCCGACTCTGGCGGCAGGACAGGCTCCTGGCAGACAATGCGCAGCGTGCTTTCGACACTCCACCGCACCCCGCAGGTTTTGCGGGAGTTCCTCCCCCGACAATCGCCAGACAAGCCCGCCGCCGCCATGCCCGACCTTTCCGCCGAACCGCGCCCCGGCTTTTCCGAACTCGGGCTGGTTCCCGCCCTGGCGCAGGCCGCCGCCGCCCTCGGCTGGAGCACGCCCACTGCCATTCAGGCGGCCGTGCTGCCGAGCGCGCTCCAGGGAGGCGATGTGCTGGGCTTGGCGTCCACCGGCTCGGGCAAAACCGCAGCCTTTCTGCTGCCGCTGCTGCAGCGCCTGCTGGTCGAGCCGCAATGGCCGCCTGCACCACCGCGCATCCTGCGCGCGCTGATTCTTGCGCCCACGCGCGAACTCGCCGCGCAAATTGGCGCAAGCGCCCGCAGCCTGGCGCCGCAACTCAACACCGTGGTCGCGGTTGGCGGCGTTGCGCTGCAGGCGCAGCGGCAGGCCCTGCAGGGCGGTGCGCAACTGGTGGTCGCCACCCCCGGACGCCTGCTCGATCTGGCCGAACAGAAGGTGCTGCGCCTGTCGACGGTGCGAATGCTGGTGCTTGACGAGGCCGACCGGCTGCTCGACCTGGGGTTCTCCGAGGAGATCAACACGCTGCTGAGCCTGCTGCCCGCGCAGCGCCAAACCCTGATGTTCAGCGCCACCCTGCCGGACGCCGTCGCCACTTTGGCTGGGTCTGTGTTGCGCGACGCGCGCCGGTTTGAGACGACGATTGCGCACGCCCCGGCCATGCCGCGCATCCGCCAGCGCGTGATCGAGGTGGACGCTGCGCGCCGCACCATGCTGCTGCGCCACCTCATCGCCGCTGAAGGGTGGGACCGCGTGCTGGTGTTCGTCGCCACGCAATATGCCACCGAGCATGTGGCCGAAAAATTGCGGCGCGCCGGGCTTGCCGCCGCCGCCTTTCACGGGCAGCTCAGCCAGAGCCGGCGTGCGCAGGCGCTGGCCGATTTTCACGACCGCAGACTGGCGGTGCTGGTTGCCACCGATCTGGCCGCGCGCGGCATCGATGTGGCCCAACTGGCGGCGGTGGTCAATTACGACCTCCCACGCTCCGCAGTCGACTACACCCACCGCATCGGCCGCACCGGCAGAGCAGGCGAGCCCGGCCTGGCGGTGAGCTTCCTCTGCGCTGACGCGCCGGGCAGCGCCGCACAGTTGCGCTTGATCGAAAAGCGCCTGCGGCAGAGCGTGCCGCGCGAGCAGGCGCCCGGGTTCGAGCCCGCCGCGCCGCCCGCAGCGCCCGCGCCGCAAGACGGAAACGGCGGCATCAAGGGTCGGCGCAAAAGCAAAAAAGACAAGTTGCGCGAAGCGGCAGCGGGTGTGCTGCGGAGCGATTGATCCGGCCAGCTGATGTTTGCTAAAGCATCGCACAGCGCCTCCCTGCCCCAGATCTCGCGTCAGTTGGGAGCGCCCCCAGACCTGCCGCGTTCGCGTCAGGCCCCCCGAGGGGGATGAGAAAACTTGGGGCGGCCCGGCGTCTTCTCATGCGCTTGACAGGGGGATGGGCTCAAACGTCTCCGTGCCGGATCAATAGACCTCGCACGGAACCGCTTGCGCCGACCACGCCACTGTGAAATACTGAATATAAAAACAGTATTCGAGCGTGCCCCAATCGGCACGACATGCCATGACGCTGCGTTGCCTGCTGGTCGATTTCAACTCCTACTTCGCCTCGGTGGAGCAGCAGCTTTGCCCTGCGCTGCGGGGGCGGCCGGTGGGCGTGGTGCCCATGATGGCCGACACCACCTGCTGCATCGCCGCCAGCTACGAGGCCAAGGCCTTCGGCGTGAAGACGGGCACGCAGGTGGCCGAGGCGCGCCGGCTGTGTCCGGGCATCGTGTTCGTGGTGGCGCGGCATGCGGAGTATGTGCAGATCCACCATCGCGCTGTGGCCGTGGTGGACAGCATCGCGCCGGTGGAGCAGGTGCTCTCCATCGACGAGATGGCCTGCAGCCTGCCCATGGGCTGGACCAGCCGCGAGCGCGCCACGCTGCTGGCGCTGCGCCTCAAGGCCGCGCTGCGCGAGGCGCTGGGCGAGTGCATGCGGGTGTCGGTGGGCATTGCGCCCAATGTGTTTCTCGCCAAGCAGGCATCCAATCTGCAAAAACCCGACGGTCTGGTGGTGATCGACGCGGGCGACCTGCCCGGCCCGCTGCTGCGCATGCAACTCACCGATCTCACCGGCATCAATGTGCGCATGCTGGCGCGGCTGCAGGCGCAGGGCATCCATAGCGTGGAGCAGCTCTGGCGGGCGCGGCGCGAGCAACTCCGCGTGGTGTGGGGCGGCATCGCGGGCGAGGCTTTCTTTGACCGCCTGCACGGCCTGGCGTCGGGCGTGCAGGCTGCCAATCCGCGGCGTTCGCTCGGCCATTCGCATGTGCTGCCGCCCGAGATGCGCAGCGCCC